>JAJYEB010000110.1 GCA_021790375.1 Chloroflexota bacterium
TGAGCGGCGGCTGCTCGCGACGGCAGGCGGCCTCGCGCTTGCGGTCGCCCTCGTCGCACCCGGCGTGGTGCTGCAGCTGGGCTGGGCGACCGCCACGCCGTCGACGCTGCCCGCGGTCCAGGCACGAATCGCCACGCTCGTGCCGGCCGGGTCCGTGATCCAGGGCGACCTCGCCCCGGTGCTCGCCATGCAGGCACGCGCGACCACCATCGTGTCGCGGCCCGCGACCAGCGTGAACCCCGGCGACCTGTACGAGACGCGCGGCGTGCGATGGGTGCTGACGGCGGGTCCGGCTCCCCAGTGGGCGGCCCTCCACCCGGCAGCCTGGGCGGCACGGACCAGGGAGCTCTGCGTGTCCTGGAGCCCGGGCGAGACCTGCCTCTACCGGCTGCCCTGAACGACCAGCCGCGCGCGGGTCGGGGGAGGCCAGGTCCAGTCGATCGGGAGTGACGCGCCCGAGAGCGCCCGGCGCCGCCCGAGCTCCGTGGGCGCGAGCACCAGCAGGCGATCGGTCCGGGTCGCCCGGCCCGCCTCGTCACCCCAGATCCTGGTGGACTTGCGATGCGCCGCGATCTGGTCGACGGCGATTCCGGCCAGCCGGTACCCCTCCGGCCGGGCCGCCTCCTCCCACGCCCTGGACGCCAGGTCGATCTCGCACGGGAGTCGATGGCCGCCGTCCGACCCGACGTCGCCGAGCACGAGCACGACGATGCCGTCGTCGCTCAGCACGTTCAGCAGATCCGCCAGCACCTCCCGGACGAACCGCAGCCATGCCTGCGGCCGGTGCACCTGGTCGAGCGTGGCATCGATCCCCTCGGGCACCAGGCCGAGGAACCAGAGCCGGAGCCAGTTGAACGCGCCGTACCGGACCACGCGGAGGTACGGGGGGCTGGTGACCACCAGGCGCGCACGCGCCGGCAGGGAGCGCCCGCGGAGCGCGTCGCGCGTGCGGGTGCCCGCGTCCCGCGCGTCTCCCAGGAGCGCGAGCCCCCGCACCGGCGGAAGCGAGTCCCGGAGCAGCCGCCGGCTCTTGGTGCGGAGCGCCTCGAAGACGTCGCGCTCCTCCGGAACGAAGCCGCTGGCCGCCGCGTACCGGCGCACGTACGAGGGCGGCAGGGCAAACGCGTTGGGCATCAGCGCCGACAGGAACGTGGTGCCGCGGCCGTGAAGGATCCCGGCGGTGGTGGCCGCCAGGAACCGGTCCGCCCGGCGCGCCGGGTCCAGCGCCGAGCGAAGGTACAGGAGCTGGTCGAGCGTTCGCGGGTGGAAGGCGACGGCCACCTCGGGCGGCTCGCCGGTCGCGCGGGAGCTGCTGTCGGCGGTTCGCGAGTGCCACCCGGTGCGCAGCTCGTCCAGGCGACCGAACAGTTCGCGGGGCTCGGGTGGGTCGACCTTGGCCTCGGTCAGCAGGTGGGCGAGCGGGTACAGGTCGTTCCCGACGCCCAGGCGCCCCTCGGCGCAGGCCTGCAGCGGCGTGGTGCCACGGCCGCTGAACGGGTCCAGCACGACGTCGCCCGGCCTCGTGTACCGGCCGATGAACGCGTGCGCGAGGCCGGCCGGGAAGGAGGCAAGGTAGCTGCACATGGGGTGGAACGAGTGGCCCCAGAGGCGCCGCTCGGCCTTCCACTCGAGGGCGATGGGGAAGGGCGGTGGATCGTCGGCGATCGAGGGAACCGGGCGGGGCGGCGCGGCCTGCCACGCGGGGCGATGTGCGGCCTCGGGACGCAGTGCGAGCGTCACTGGCAGGGCCTCGTCGGCGCCCACGCCGGGCACGGGTCCGGGAATCTAGCACCCGGTTCAGCCACGTGGAGCGCCGATTCGACGGAAGCCCGGTGCCGGGCAGCGTGGCGGCCCACGGGAAGGCTCGCCGCGCACGGTACGATTCGTCCCGGTCCCCGTAGCTCAGTGGACAGAGCAACCGCCTTCTAAGCGGTCGGTCGCAGGTTCGAATCCTTGCCGCTGGTCCGAGTCCCGGCTCCCCCGACCCGTGTCCGATCCGTTGGCGAGCTAGTCGCGTGCCCCGCGGACGACGTCCCAGAGGGGAGAGCGCCGTCCTTCGGCCCACGTCTCGCAGCTGCGGATCGCCGCCGTGAGGGCGGCGACGGTGTCGCCGCGGAAGCAGGTTCGTGCACGCCCGACCGAGCGAGCGACGTGGGCATCCGACCCGCCGACGACCGCACACCCGCAGCGCGCCGCGAGCCGTTCGACGCGTCTGCGCCAGCCCGGCACCCACAGGGCCACCGGGTTCATCGTCTCGAGGTCGTCGGGCCGGGAGCGGGGATCGCCATCGGCCAGCTCAAGGAGCCGGCGGGCGGGTGCCGCGAGGTGCCGCGACATGGATCACGCGCGCGGGCCTGCTGTCACGGCCCTCGGACGCAGCGTCAGATCCAGCTGATCCTGCGGAGGATTGCTACGGCGATGGAGGCGAACGCGACCGCCCCGATCGTGATCGCCCAGAAACCGAACCCTTCCTGCCCGGAAAGGGCCGGCGTGGCCTGGCTCATGCCGAAGAGCCCGCCGATGGCTCCGATCCCGGCCAGGACCACGGTGACCGCGGTGAGCCGCTTCATGATCGCCGAGAGGTTGTTGTTGATGGTCGAGAGGTAGACGTCGAGGGCGCCGGCCACCAGCTCGCGGAAGCTGTCGAACTCGTCGGTGAGCCGGATGAGATGGTCGTAGATGTCGCGGAAGTAGAAGACCTGGGCGTCGCCGATCAGCTCGAACTCGCGGCCGGTGAGTCGGCCGAAGATCTCGCGGGTCGGCGCGATGACGTGACGGATCCTGATCAGTTCGCGCTTGAGCCGGAAGACGTGCTGGAGCGTGGCCGGGGTGGCGTTGTCGATGATGTCGTCCTGGACTTCGTCGATCTCGTCGGCGAACTGGTCGAAGACCGGGAAGTAGCCATCGACGACTCCGTCGGCAAGCGCCCATAGCAGGAAGTCCGGCCCCCGGGCCAGGATCGTTCCGAAGCCCAGCTTGAGCTGGTGGACCGAGCGTGGGTCCCAGCCGGCGGGATGCGCGGAGAGGAGGAAGTGGTTGCCCAGCACGAAGTCGATCTCGTGGGTCTCGGTCTCCTCGGCACGCGTCAGCGCGAAGATCACGATGTGGATGACGTCGTCGACGAGCTCGACCTTTGCCCGCTCGTTGCGCTCGATGATGTCCTCGGCGATGAGCGGGTGAAGCCCGATCAGGCTCCCGATCGACTCGACGACGGCGGAGGAGGGATCGGTGAGGTCGATCCAGACCCGGGTCTCCTCGTCCGCGAGCAGGGCGTGCAGCTCTCCGGGGTCACGCGTCTCTGCCGTCGCTCCGCGACGCAGGGAAACGATGCGCAGCTCTCCGTCCTGCGGTCGAGGCCTGTTCGGATCCGCGGGGACGATGACGGATCGGGAGGCGGTCCCTGGTTCCATCGGCGACTCCAAACGGCTGTGAGCACGACCATCGTCGCCGTGCCCATCCCGGGCCGGCTGGGTCGCCAACCGGGTGCCCGGAGTCTCCGCCGGGATGCGCCGCGGGCGCCAGAGTCGTTGGTCATGCACCCGCCGCGGGAAGTGCACGCGATCGCCACCCCACGCTTCTGGTACCGTCTGGGCGGCTGCCCTACGGATTCGGGTTCTCGCGACCGCGCGACATGCCTCACGCCCCGGGCGGCCAAGCGAGGGACAGACCCGTGACGACCGACCTCGCGCACGCCCTGGACCGACTGCCACGCGTGGCGCTGGCGACCCTGCCCACGCCGCTCCAGGAGGCGCGTCGCCTGCGCGACGCGCTCGGCGGCCCGGCGCGCTGCCCCCGGATCCTGCTGAAGCGCGACGACCTGACCGGGCTCGCCCTGGGCGGCAACAAGGCGCGCAAGCTCGAGTTCATCGTGGCCGACGCGCTGCAGGCGCAGGCGACCGTACTCGTCACGACCGGCGGCGTGCAGTCCAACCACGCCCGCATGACGGCCGCTGCCGCGCGCATGGTCGGCCTGGGGGCGAGCCTCGTGCTGACCGCCGCGCCGGACGAGCGCGACGTCCAGGGGAACCTGCTGCTCGACCGGCTCTTCGGGGCCGAGGTTCACTTCATCGACGCGGCGAGTGACCCACTGCTCGCGACCGGCCCTGACGAAGCGGCGATGCTCGCGCTGGTGGAGGCCGAGCTGCGGGCCCGCGGCGAGCGTCCGTACGTCATCCCGATCGGCGGCTCCACACCCGTGGGTGCAGTCGGCTACGTGTCGGGCACGCTCGAGCTTCTCTCGCAGCTCGAGGCGGCGGACGAGCGGCCGAGCCGGCTGTACGTCGCCTGCGGCTCGCGGGGCACCGTCGCCGGCCTCGTGCTCGGCGCACACCTCACTGGCGCCCCGTACCGCGTCCATGGGGTGGCCGTGAGCGGTGGCGATCCGGCCAAGACCGGGCGCGCCGTGGAGATCGCGAACCAGGCAGCGGCGCTCCTTGGAAGCTCGCTTCGGCTGACCCCGGGCGAGTTCGACACGGATCAGTCGCAGATCGGCGCCGGCTACGGACGCTCCACCGCGGGCTGCCTCGAAGCGATCGAGCTGCTTGCCCGCAACGAGGGGATCCTGCTCGATCCGGTCTACACGGGGAAGGCGATGGCGGGTCTCGTCGCCGACATCCGCGCCGGCGCGATCGGCGCCGCGGAGACGGTGGTCTTCCTCCACACCGGCGGCGCGCCGGGGCTGTTCGCACACGCCGCGGAACTCACGGCAGCAGCCGGCCAGCCGGCCGTCGGGCAGCCGGCCGGATAGACTGGCAGTCCCCGCAGGAGGGCCCGATGCGACTTTCCGGTGCGTCCGAACGAGTCCGACGGATCGCGATCGTCGTGGCGGCCGCCACTGGCGCCGCCCTGGTGCTCTGGCGACTGTGGCCGGGTCAGCCGGTGCCGCGAGTCCCCGGCCTGCCCCCGGATCATCCAGCCGGCGAGGCGCCCGCGGCCGACGAGCCGTCGGCGACCCGGGAAGGGTCCGCGTCCGACGAGCCGCCCCGGGCGAACGTCAGCCTGAGCCGCTGAGCGAGTCGAGGCAAGCGGGCGCCGTGCGCGGCCCGTTTCGGGCGCGGCCCGTACGTTCGGGTCATACCCCGGCCGCGGGGGCGGGTCTAGCCTGCCGGCACGATGCGCTCCGCCCAGACTCCAGGGCGACTCAGCCTTGCGCTCCAGCGGCGGCCCGAGGACGTCTTCGAGCCAGGGTTCGTGGCCGACGCGCCGCTGGTGTGCTTCGTCGCGTACGCGGAGCAGCGGCGCATCTTCGGCTGGGTGCGACTGCAGGCGGACCGCCTCACCGATCTGCTCAATGCCCACGATGAACTCGTGCTGACCGATGTCGAGCTCGAGGGCCTGGTCGATGGCGTCACCCGGGTGGAGGACGAGGTCGTCATGCGGTGCCGCGACCTCATCGCGGTCCACGCCAGCGGTCCTCGCGGCGCCGACGCACGCCGGCGGCGAACCCGCACCCAGCCGATCGCGGTCCAGTCGGGGAGCTTCCTGATCGGCGGCCTCCTGCATGCGCCGGTGGGCGTCAACCCTATGACCGACTTCCACGCCCGCCTGCCGATGGTCCCCCTGACCGATGCCTGGATCGAATTCTGGTCCGGCGGCCGGCGCAGGCTGGACCTCTGGACCGGTACCCTCATCGTGAACCGCGACCGGGCCGATGTCGTCCGGCCCGTCACCGAGAACGATCTGGCCGAAGGGCTGCTGCGCCCCACCGAGCTGGGGGAACGCACGCCGGTCGCCTGACGCCCGCCGGGCAGCCGTGCGTCCCAGCCGCCATGGGACGGTCTGGCTACTGACACGCGCCGGCGCGGCTTGGTAGCATGGGCCGAGTTTCGTCGCAACGCCTGTGGTCCCGGGGGCTCCGTGCCCACCCTCGGGTGCCGCGCGGGCGCAACCACGTTCGGCCCGTCGGCCGGCGCGGGGTGGCCTCGCTGCCTCGTCCAGAGCAGGAGCACGGGGGAAACCGAAATGCAGGGCCTGCATCGCCGGTGCCTCCCGGCCATCCTCGCGGTGTTCGTCGCACTGGCGCTCATCCCGCTCACGCCACGTGCGGTCGCCGCCGACACGGCCTACGCCACGAACTGCACCGTCCACCTGCGGTCGTCGCCCTCGACGTCCGCCACGTCGCTGGTCAGCATGCCCGTCGGCACGATCGTGACCGCTGCCGGCACCGTGTCCGGCGGGTCGTGGTCGGCCACCTGCGGGACATCCGTCTCCGGGAGCACCTGGCACGCGATCACCACGGTCAACGGCGCGAGCGTGTCGACCCTGTTCGGCGTGAGCGTGGCCTACGCGGCCACCGGGCTGTTCCAGCCGTCCACGTCGCCGCCGCCGACACCCCCGACCTACCTCGAGGGGCTGGACGTCAGCCACTACCAGGGGACGGTCAACTGGCCGGCCGTGGCCAGCACGGGCAGACGCTTCGTCGTGATGAAGGTCACCGAGGGCCAGACGTACGTCGACCCGACCTACGCGGCCAATCACGCCGCCGCCCGCGCGGCCGGGCTGCTGGTCTCGGCCTATCACTTCGCCAACCCGTCGAGCTCCCCGAACGACGCGGTCCTCGAGGCCGACTGGTTCGTCAACAACGCGGACCTGCTC
>JAJYEB010000111.1 GCA_021790375.1 Chloroflexota bacterium
ACGACCGAGCCGGTCGTGCCGGCCCCACCCGCCAGCATCGTGCCGGCCTATGCCCGGGTCTCGCAGGCGCCGGACGGGCGGGTCCTCGCGCTCGATGCCGGGGGGACGCCGGTGGGGCGAGCGGAGTACATCGGAGGGACCAGCCCCTGGAGCTGGCTGGGCAAGGGCGGCCTCGACTACGCCCTGCGGGAGCTGGCCGACGCGATCGGGCTGCGGATAGGCGTCGCGTATCTCCACCCGGAAGTGCCCGGGATGCTCTCGACCGAGCGACGGGAGTTCAACCTGGGCGTGGTGCCCGATGTCGACTGGCGCTACATCGAGCCCAGCCAGGGCCACGTGATCTTCGACAACCCGCCTGCGTACGTGCACCCTGACCGCGAGGTGGCGGAGATCCAGAGCGCGAACCAGCGAGTCCGCGGAATGCACCTTCTCTGGTATCAGGCGTATCCGGACTGGCTGCTGCAGGGCACGTGGACCGCCGACGTGCTCGAGCAGATCTTGGTCGGTCACATCAATGGCGTTGTCGCTCATTACCGCGGCCGGGTCGGCGAGTGGACCGTCGTCAACGAGTTCATGCCGCTTGCCAGCTGGCACTCCGACTTGCTCCAGCAGGTGCTCGGGCCGGGCTACGTGGACCTCGCGTATCAGACCGCCCGTGAAGCCGATCCGGCGGCGACCCTCCTGTACAACAGCTACGACAACGAGACCGCCGCTGGGGCCTGGACGGCCGTCACCCACGAGATCGTGCGCCGTCTCCAGGGCAAGGGCCTGCTCGACGGGGTCGGGCTGCAAATGCATCTGGACGGGGCCAATCCACCGGGCAAGACCGACGTCATTGCCACCATGCAGAGTTACGGGGTCCCGGTGTACGTCACGGAGTTCGACGTCAACCTCCGAAACGTCACCGGCACCCAGGACCAGCGGTTGGCTGTGCAGGCGCGCATTTACGAAGACATGTTGGACGCAGCGCTGAAGTCCGGCGTGTGCGCCAGCTTCACCGTGTATGGCATCGGCGACGCGGTCTCCTGGATCGAGACCACGCCGTCGTATCCGTTCTACTCGCCGATTGCGGATCCCACGCCCTTCGACGACAACCTCCGGCCAAAGCCCGCCTACTTCGCCTTGCGCGCCGTGCTGAAGGCGAAGGCAGGCCTGACGTGAGAGTCGGCCAGCCGGCCGGTTCGGAGCCAGTGGGAGGTGAGCGATGCAGCTGAGCCGTCGCGACTTCCTGCGGGCCGCTGGTCTCGTCAGTGCCGCCGCCGCGCTCGGTGATGGTGCGGTCCTCGGAACCGCCGGGCGCGTCATGGCGAGCTATCCGGCGGTCGCCGTCGCCCGAACCGGCGCTGCCTTCTACGTCGGGCCCGGGAACGTCGACTATCGGCTCATCGGGACACTGACCCGCGGTCAGCGCGTCACGCCTCTCGGCGTGTTCGGCGACTTCGCCCGCGTCATCGCCACCTCGTACCGGACCCCAGCCGGGGCGCTGATCCACAAGAGCGTCAGCGGCTATGTGCTCCGCTCCGCCCTCGGCCGCCTCCCGGTCGGACTGCCGACCGTACCCCTGAAGACCGTGCCGTGGACGAGCCGCCCCCTGATCGCCCCGTCAGGGCCGCTGGTCATGCCCAGCGTCGGCATGCTGCTCGACGGGTACAAGGACTACATCATGCTCGACGGCACCTGGTACGCCGCGCGCGACTTCACTGTGGTCTTCGACGCGGGCTTCGTCACGCATGCAGGCGCCCCCTCAACCAGCGCGAGCGGCCTGGTGCTGCAGAACGCCACCGTCACCCACGATGCCTCGAACATCGCCCAGCTCACGCTCCTGCACAACGGCACCGACCACGGTTGGTTCTTCGGCTACAGCCCGGGCACCGACTGGGAGTTCTTCGACCACCTTCCCATCGCGTCGAGCGTGAGCGCGGGCCAGTTCACGATCTCGGTCGACGGGACCGGGCGCCTCGTGACGCTCGGGCTGCCCTCCGGCCAGCACCGGAGCTACCGCTTGATCGTCCCGCTGTTCCGGCGCGGTGACGTCCTCAACATCTCACTCTCGGACAGCCCCTACACGGACATGACCACGGAGCGGCTCTCGCTGTCGCTCGCCCCGCTCGGCAAGCTGCAGGCACCCGTCGCCCCGTATGGCTCCCTGCGCGCCCTCGCGCCAAAGGCCGGCATCACGGTGGGCACGGGCATGAACACCTGGCGTCCCGGGCCCGACCCGCGCTATGAGCAGGTCGCGACCTCGCAGTTCGACCTGCTGGTGCCGGAAGGCGAGTTCAACTGGGACTGGCTGCTGCGACCTGATGCGACCCACTACGACTTCGCGGGAGCCGACGAACAGGTGCACTTCGCGCAGCGCCACGGGATGGCGGTGCGCGCCTACCTCCTGCCATCCGGCAACGGACAGGGCATGGCTCCGGCAGATGCCCCTTGGCTCACGCCTGGCGCGTTCACGCGCGACCAGCTGCTCGCGCTCGTGCACGACCACATCGACACCGTCGTCGGCCGCTACGCGGGTCAAGTCGGCGAGTGGCTCGTGATGAGCGAGACGATCTTCCAGGGCCAGTTCGTGCCGTGGAACTTCTGGCTGAACAACGTTGGGCTCGATTTCATCGACCAGGTCTTCACGTGGGCGCACGAGGCGGACCCCTCGGCCAAGCTCCTGTACGAGTTCAGCAGCGACGAGTGGGCCGAGCCGCAGGCGTCGGCGATCTACAACCACCTCGCGGACTTGCGCGGTCGTGGCATCCCAGTGGACAACGTTGGCTTCGAGATGCACGTCTTCGATGCGACGAAAGCGCCCACCTACGACCAGCTTCTCGCGGACTTCCGGCGCTACGCAGGTCTCGGCATGGGCCTCGAGATCACCGAGATGGACGTGAACGTCTACCCCGTGCCTGGGACGCTGGCCGACAAGTACGCCGTGCAGGCTCAGATCTATGGCGACGCCCTCTCGGCGCTCCTCGAGTCTGGCGTGGGCAGGAGCTTCACGCCCTGGGATTTCGTCGACTCGCAATCCTGGCTGCTGAAGCCGGCTCAGGTCGCCCAGTTCGGCCCGGCGCAGGCGCCGCTTCCCTTCGACGGCAACTACCAGCCCAAGCCCGCCTACTTCGCGCTCCTCGACGTGCTGAAGCAGCAGGTGGGATTTGCATGAGCGTGCAGCCAGCCAGATCTCCTCGCGCCCTCTCCCGCCGGCGCTTCCTGCAGGCGGCGTCCGGACTCGGATCGCTGGTCGTGCTGGGAGCCCTGCCCACTGCGGCCGAGGGAGCGACGCTGCCGGCCCTGACGGCGGCCCAGCTGACGGGCGCCATGGCGGCCCTGCCGAAGACGGGGACGGTGAAGCTTCCGGGCGGGAAGAGCGCCAGGGTGAGCGACGTGCGGGTTGCCGCGGCGGCCTTCGCGGTGGCCGATGCGGCGAGCCCGAACCCGGCCACCAACCCGGTCGCCGCGCTCGGGGTGCTGTGCGCGCTGGCCGCCTGGTCCGGGCGCAACGGCACGCTCGATCTCTCCGGCACCCTGCCCAAGTCGCCCGTGCGTCCCCTGCGCCTGGCCCTGCCGCGCCTGCCCTCCGGCGTCTCGAGCGTGGCCTATGGGTCGGCGCTCCCGCCCGCCCTCGTGGTGCGTCCGAAGGCCTCGCTCGTCCTCGTCGGGACGCTCGCCGCTCATCGCGTCCTGGCGGCCCTCGAGGATCCCGCCCGGCCGGTGGCCGGGCATCCCCGCCTCGAGCTCGTCGTGCTCCGCGCGGCCGACGTGGCGGGCCTCCTGTCCGTCCTGCACGCGAAGCTCGACAGCACGGGCACGGTCGTCCTCCTCGCCTCGGGCTCCAAGGTGCCCCTGCGCCCGCTCCAGTCCGCCCTCGCGACGCGCCTCCTGCATGCCGCGGGCGTCCGCTTCGTCGACCAGACCCCCATCCAGCCGCCCGTCGCGACGAGCCCAGTGCTCACGACCGAGCCGGTCGTGCCGGCCCCACCCGCCAGCATCGTGCCGGCCTATGCCCGGGTCTCGCAGGCGCCGGACGGGCGGGTCCTCGCGCTCGATGCCGGGGGGACGCCGGTGGGGCGAGCCATGACCCCCGCCGGCCACTCGTGGTCGTGGGTCGGGGGCAGCGCCGCCACGAGCTACCTGCTCGACTACACCCCGCGCGAGTACGCGGATGCGATCGGGGTGCGCATGGGAACGACGATCGAGCCAGGGCAGGTCGGTGCGGGATACGTCGAGCAGAACGGGATCTGGAGCCGGCCGGCGGTGAACCAGCGATACGTGGCCACGCTCGAGACGATCGCGAACCGGATCGACTACGCGGGGTACAACCTCTTCGTGGTCTTCAACCAGTTCACCTCCGACACGTGGCGGAGTGTAGTCACCGACTGGTCCAAGGTGTCGGAACAGCTGGATGCCGGCGTCGTGCCGACGGGCTTCCCGTACTACTGGGACGAGGCCGACCAGGTCCTCGCGTTCGCGCAGGCGCACGCCCTCCCGATGACGGCCGGCGGGCTCGTCTTCGGGAGTGTCGGGACACCGGACAGCATCACGCAGGGCGGTTTCGGCGCGGCCGACCTCGCCAAGATCCTCGAGTTCAGTGTGCGCGCCCGAGTCCTGCATCTGCGCGGCCGGCTCGACGAGTGGCACGTGGTGAGCGAGGCCGCGGCCGACATCCTGTACGGGGATGCCGCGCAGCGGTTCTGGTACGACCAGCTCGGCGAACAGATCATCGACCAGGCCTACCGGTGGGTCCGGCACGACGATCCGGCGACGAAGCTCTCGATCGACGAGGACGGAATCCTCAAGTACGACGATGCCCGACTCCGACCCAAGTTCCTCGGCTTCCTGCAGCACTTCAAGGACGCCGGCGTGCCCGTGGACCGGGCCATGATCGAGAACAACATGTGGATCTACCTGCCACCCGACAAGGTCGAGATGGTCGGCGTGCTGCAGCAGATCCAGGGCATGGGTTACGAGATCGGGGCGGCCCAGACGACCGTGGTCACCGAGGACGTCTGGCCCACTTGGACGGGTCGCCCCAAGGCAGTATCGGTGAGCGATCCGCTCGCCGCACAGGCCGCCATCTACCGCGACGTGGCCGAGGCCTACCTACAGGTGGCCGCGCCGTTGAGGTTGGCTCGCTCGGCGTGGAACTTCGGTGAGGGCCTCCAGATCGTCGAATGATACGGGTCAGGCGCTGGCGGCCCCAGGTATTCGGAGCTCGCGCCGGAGCGCCGCAGCGAGTGCCGGCAGCTCCCGATAGCCCTTGACCCGACGGAACTGGCTCTCCGCCGCGAGCATGCCGGCGGCCGCCCAGCGCAGCGCCATCTCGCCCGACTCCCAGCGCTTCACGCGGGTCGCGTGGTCGCGCACGATCTCGATCATCGACTCCATCGGGTTGGTCGACTCGAGCGTCCGGAGCAGGGAGCCCGTGACGCCGAGCCGGGTCAGGGTGAGCGTGTCCGAGAGCCCCTCGCGGAGCGAGGCGGCGGCCCCCGGGCGCTGATGGGCCAGGCTCCGGGCGAGCGCCTCGAGGAGCGCCTTGGCCCGGACCGGATCTTGTTCCGCCCAGGCGGCCCGGAGCCGCCGTTGCACGAGCGGCCGCTCAATCTCGGGCAGGCGGGCGAGCACGTTGCGCTCCTTGTGGCGTCGACACCGGTGGACCATGACGCGCTGCCCGAACAGCCGCCGGATCCCGGCCCCGATGCCCGTGCCGCCGTCGACCACGAACAACAGGCCCGCCGACGCATCGAGGCCGCGGTCGCGCAGGTCGGCGAGGAGCGCCGTCACGACCGCCTCGTTCTCGACGGTGCCCTCGACCACGCCCAGGGGCACCTTCACCCCATCGGCGCGGATGCCGAGGGCGCCCAGCAGCAGGTGCTCGCCCATGCCGAAGCCGTCGAGCATGACCACCGTGAAGCGCTGATCGGCGAGGCTGCGGCTCATGAAGCCCGCCAGGCGCTCGGCCGTGGCGGCCACGAACCGTCGCGAGACCGCGGCATGGCTCGTGCCCGTCCGCCGCGCCTCGATCGCGGCCCCCACCGGCTCGAGCCCCGCGCCATAGCGGCGGGTACTGAGCCCGGCGAGCATGCGGGCCACGATGCCGTCGGCGAGCAGGTCGGTCGCGCTGGCGGCCTCGTACGTGGCGAGCGGCAGCTCGGCGGCGCGGTCGGCGCTCCGGACCCGTGGCCGGCGCACGGCGAGGCGGCGGCCACCGAGGCTGACCGCGCCCGCCTCGGCGCCATGACGATAGGCGGCTCGATCGGCGCGGTGCTTGCCCTTGGGCCCGACGAGCGCGTCGACCTCGGCCGCCATCAGCTCGTCGAGGACTTCGAGACCGACCGCGCTGGAGGCGGCGAGGAGCCCCTCGCGCAGGTGGGCGGCGAACGTCGCGAGGTGACCGTCGAGGCGCGCAGCGAGCGCGTCAGGGATCGGGTGGGCGAGCCGGCTCGGCTGCCGGCGGCAAGTGCGCGTCTCAGGGCTGGGCGTGGCGTGCGACGATGGCATCGGGTCCTCCAGTGCGACTTGCAGGTCCCCCGAAGCGTGACAGCTCACGCTCCGGGCTGGAGGACCCTCCCCTCAAGTTCCACGAGACCCGAGCCAACCTC
>JAJYEB010000112.1:0-3440 GCA_021790375.1 Chloroflexota bacterium
ACACCGGCGACGACCTCGAGCTGCACGGCCTCGAGGTCTCGCCCGACGTGGACACCGTGCTCTACACGCTGGCGGGGCTGGCCAACCCGGAGACCGGCTGGGGGCTGCGCGACGAGACCTGGTCGGCACACGAGATGCTCGGCCGGTACGGGGCGCCGACCTGGTTCCGCCTGGGTGACCGCGACCTTGCCACGCACCTCGTGCGCACCAGCCGGCTCCGCGGCGGGGTGACCCCCACCGACGTGACGGGTGAGCTCGCGCAGGCGCTGGGCGTGCGGGCCCGGATCCTGCCCATGAGCGACCGGCCCGTGCGCACCCGGGTCAGGACGCCCGGCGGGTGGCTCGACTTCCAGGAGTGGTTCGTGGCCCGGGCGCACGCCGACGACGCGCTGGAGATCCGGTTCGACGGCATCGAGGACGCGCGTCCCACGGAACGGGTGCTGTCGGCGGTGGGCTCCGCGGACGCGCTCCTGGTCGCGCCGTCCAACCCGTTCGTCAGCATCGGGACGATCCTGGCGCTGCCCGGCATGGCGGCCGCCCTGACCGGCGCGGCGGCCCCCGTCGTCGCGGTGAGCCCGATCGTGGCAGGCGTCGCGCTGAAGGGGCCGGCGGACCGCATGCTCGAGACGCTGGGCGGCGAGTCCAGCGCACTGGGGGTGGCCCGTCACTACGCCGGCCGGTACCCCGGGCTGCTGGATGGCCTGGTGATCGACCGCCTGGATGAGGCACAGGCCGTCTCGATCGAGGCCCTGGGCATCCGGGCCCTGGCAACCTCGGCCGTCATGCACGACGATGCGGATCGGGCGCGGCTGGCCGGCGAGGTGCTCGCGTTCGCCGCCGAGCTGCGAGCGGGCCGGAGCGCCTCACGGGACACACGACAGGAGGGCTGAGGTGCGCATCGGGATCGGGCTGCCGACCGTCATCCCCGGGGTGCCGGGCGAGATCGTGCTCGACTGGGCACGACGGGCCGAACGGCGCGGCTTCGGCACGCTCGGCGTGATCGACCGGATCGCGTACCCCAACTACGAGCCCCTCACCGCGCTCGCTGCGGCTGCCGGCGCGACGACCACGATCGACCTGATGACCGACGTGCTGCTCGGCCCGACCCGGGACCCGGTGCTGCTCGCGAAGCAGGCGGCCGGCCTGAACCGGCTGTCGGGGGGGCGCTTCACGCTGGGACTCGGGGTCGGCGCGCGGCCCGACGACTTCGCGGTGGTCGGCCGCGACTTCCACGCTCGCGGCCGCGAGTGGGACGCGGCGCTGGAGGTCATGGACCTGGTCTGGCAGGGGGAAGCGCCGGCCGGCACGACCAGGACCAGCGCGCCGGTGGTCGGTGGCGGCGGACGCCCCCGGCTCCTGTTCGGCGGCTCCTCCGACGCCTCGATCCGGCGCACGGTCCGCTGGGGCGCGGGCTGGACGGCCAGCAGCAGTGCCGGCGACGCGCTGCCGGGGCTCGTCGAGCGCGTCCGGACCGCGTGGCGCGAGGCGGGCCGGGACGGCCGGCCGTGGATCTCCGTGCTCACCTACTTCGCCGCCGGCGACGGTCCCGACGACCCCCGGGCGGCCGACTTCGTGATCGACTACTACGGGCCGCAGCGAGGACCCGCCCTGGCGGCGGGGCTGCCGCGGACCGCGGATGCGCTGCGGGCCATGGTGCGGCGGTACGGGGACCTGGGCGTCGACGAGGTGGTCGTGTTCCCCACGCTGCCCGAGCCGGACCAGGTCGACCGGCTCGCGGACGCGGTGCTCGGCTGAGGAGATGGACGGCGGCAGGGGCGGGGCGCCGCGGGCGGACCTGTCACAGCTCCACGCCGTCGTGCCGCTGCGCTCCCTGGAGGGCGGCAAGACGCGCCTGGGGGCCGCGCTGGACGCGGAGGAGCGCGAGGACCTGATCGTGGGCATGCTGCGCCACGTCCTCGGGACGCTGCTGGCGTGGGGCGGTGCGGCCGAAGTCCTGGTGGTGAGCCCGGACCGGGCGCTCCTGTCGATCGCCTCCGCGGCGGGGGCCCGGACGCTGCGCCAGGACGCCGGCGATCTCAACGACGCGATCCGCCTCGGACGCGACGACGTGATGGCCGGCGGGGCCACCGCGCTGCTGGTGCTGCCCGGTGACCTGCCGCTCCTCGAGCGCGAGGCGCTGGAGCGCCTCCGCGAGGCTGCGGACGCCGCGCTCGCGGCGGGGGGCGGCGCACCGCTCGTGGTCATCGTCCCGGCCGACGCACGGAGCGGCACCAACGCGCTGGTCCTCTCCCCGCCGGACGTCATCGAGCCGGCGTTCGGTCACGACAGCCTGCGTGCGCACCTCGAGGCGGCGCGGGCCGCGAACGCGAGCGTGCTGCTGGTGGAGGACCCGGTCGTGGGCTTCGACCTCGACACGCCCGCCGACGTCGAGCGGCTGCAACCGGCCCGCCTCGCGGAGCTGCAGGCGATCGGCGCCATGCCCGGCCTGGAAGCCGCGTGGCCGGCACCGTGACCGGATCGGTCGAGTCCGGCAGGCCCGCGGCGCAGGATCCCGCCGCGCAGGATCGCGCCGCGCAGGATCGCGCCGCGCAGGATCCCGCCGCCCGGGGCGACACGCAGCTTCCGGGTCCCGCGGCCGGCGGGCCGCCCCCCGGCGCCACCCCGGGCGAGGTCCCGGGCCGGCTCCTGGTGATCCCGCTCCCGCCGCTCCCGGATGTCCGGGCCGGCGACGACCTGGCGGCGCTGATCGCCGATGCGCTGCGGGCCGGTGCCGCG
This sequence comes from Chloroflexota bacterium, assembly GCA_021790375.1. GTDB lineage: Bacteria > Chloroflexota > Limnocylindria > Limnocylindrales > CSP1-4 > JAJYNJ01. The sequence goes on from JAJYEB010000112.1 coordinate 2,737, forward strand.
AGCGACCCCGAGCTCGCCGTCCGGCCCGGCGACGTGCTGGTGGTGACCCAGAAGATCGTCTCCAAGGCGGAGGGCCGCGTGGTGGACCTGCGCACGGTGACGCCCCGGCCCGAGGCGGCTGCGTTCGCCGGGCGGTGGGGCCGGGATCCGCGCCAGGTGGAGGTGGTGCTGCGCGAGTCGGCGCGGGTGGTCCGCATGGAGCGCGGCGTGATCGTGGCCCGCACGCGCCACGGATACGTCTGCGCGAACGCCGGGGTCGACGCCTCCAACACGGACGCGCCCGACCTGGTCACGCTGCTGCCCGACGATCCCGACGCCTCCGCCGCCCGCATCCGGGCCGGCCTGGCCGCCCTGCTCGGGGTCGAGCCGGCCGTGGTCGTGGCCGACTCGTTCGGCCGGCCCTGGCGCTGGGGCATCACGGACGTGGCGCTGGGGGTCGCCGGCTTCGCCCCGCTGGCCGACTACCGCGGGCTCGAGGACACCGGCGGACGTGCCATGCACGCGACGGTGGTGGCCGTGGCCGACGAGATCTGCGCGGCGGCCGAACTCGCCTCTGGCAAGACCTCGCGCCGGCCCGTCGTGCTCGTGCGCGGCGCGCCCCTGCCGGCCGGAGACGGGTCGGTCGTCCGCGACGTCGTGATGCCGGAGGCGTTCGACCTGTTCGCGTGAGGGAGACCCGGCCCGACCCCGGCACCCTGCACAGG
>JAJYEB010000112.1:3450-6541 GCA_021790375.1 Chloroflexota bacterium
GCCGCCGGGCCCCCGAGGCCGCCGGGGCGCTCCCGGGGCCGGTCCCGCATCCGCGGTACTCTCCGACCATGAAGATCGGACTGCAGATCCCCAGCTTCACCTGGCCGGGTGGCGACGCCGCGATCGGCCCCACCTTCGCCCGCATCGTGCGCGCCGCCGACGACGCCGGCTTCGACTCGATCTGGGTGATGGACCACTTCTTCCAGATCCCGAGCGTCGGGCAGGCGGAGGAGCCGATGCTCGAGGGCTGGTCGGCGCTGGCCTACGCCGCGGCGCTGACGAAACGCGCGACGCTCGGCCTCATGGTCGGCGGCATCCATTACCGGCAGGCCGGGCTCTGGGCCAAGGCCGCCACGACCCTCGACGTGCTGTCCGGCGGTCGCGCATGGCTCGGGATCGGCGCCGCCTGGAACGAGCAGGAGTCGAAGGCGCTCGGCTTCCCCTTCCCGCCGCTCGGCGAACGCTTCGAGATGCTCGAGGAGACGCTGCGCGTGGTGCACGAGATGTGGAAGGGCGACCGTGGCACGGGCGCGGCGTTCGAAGGGCGCCACTACCAGCTGCAGCGGCTGCTCAACAGCCCGCAGGCGCTGCAGCGGCCCCACCCCCCGATCATGATCGGCGGCGGCGGGGAACGGAAGACGCTGCGCCTCGTCGCCCGGTACGCGGACGCCACCAACATCTTCGGGGGCGCCGAGAACCTCCGGCACAAGTACGCGGTGCTGCGCGAGCGCTGCGAGGAGGTGGGCCGCCCGTTCGACGAGATCGAGCGGTCCAACCTCAACGCCTTCCTGGTGAGCCGGGACGGGGGCGCGGAGAGCACGTCGCCGTCCGCGATGGTCGACCGGATCGGCACCTGGCACGACGCCGGCTCGCAGCACGCGATCTTCTCGATCCGGAACGTGTCGGAGCCGGGGATCCTGGAGCTGCTGGGGCGCGACGTGGTGCCGCAGGTCCACGCGATGGACCGCTAGCCGTACCCTGTTCTGCACGCGGACCGACCGATCACGCGCAGCAGCCAGCGAGGAGCGCACATGCCGGAGCCCGCCCAGCAACGCACGTCCTCACCGGGGGCCATGGCCCCCGGACCACGCATCGTGGCCTCCGTCCTGCCGGCCGACCTGTCGCGGCTCGGCGAGGAAGTGGCCGCGCTCGAGGCGGCGGGCGTGGACTGGATCCAGTGGGACGTCATGGACGCGTGCTTCGTGCCGAACCTCACGTTCGGCCCGGACGTCATCGCCGCGGCCCGCCGGCACACGTCGCTGCCGTTCGAGGCGCAGCTGATGGTGGCCAACCCGGACGTGCTGATCGGCCCGTGCGTGGAGGCCGGCTGCGAGCGGGTGATCGTCCATGCCGAGTCGACCCACAACCTGCACCGCAGCCTGATGCACGTGGCGGAGTCGGGCGGCAGGGCGGGGGTGGCCATGAACCCGGGGACGCCCGTCGAGGCCGTGGTCAACGTGCTCGACCTGGTGGACCTGGTGCTGGTGATGACGGTGAACCCCGGCTTCGGCGGGCAGGCCTACCTGGCCACCATGGAGCCCAAGCTGCGGCTGGCGCGGGCGGCCATCGAGGCGACCGGCCGGCGGATCTGGCTGGAGGTGGACGGGGGGATCGCGCCCGACACGATCGTGACCTGCGCGGGCGCCGGTGCCGACGTGTTCGTCACCGGCAGCACCCTGTTCCACGATCCGCAGGGCCCCCGCCACGCGGTGCAGGAACTGCGCGACCTGGCCATGCAGGGCATCGGCGATCCCGCGTTCCGGATGCGGTAAGATACTCCCTGGGGGTATCAGGACGACGAGATACGGCGAGCGATACCGCGGAGCACCATGGAGCAGACGGCAATGACGCAGGGTATGGGCGGGTTCGGCAGCCTCAAGTCGCTGCAGATCATCGGCGACGCCGAGCAGCCACTCGCCGCGCCGGTCGGCCAGCCCGTTGCCGTCGCCCCCGACGAGGGACGCACCGAGGCCAAGGTCATCATCGTCGGGTCCGGCCCGGCCGGCCTCACCGCCGCCATCTACGCGGCGCGCGCGAACCTCGCTCCGATCGTGCTGGGCGGGTACGAGGCAGGCGGCCAGCTCATGATCACCAGCGAGGTCGAGAACTTTCCGGGCTTTCCCGAGGGGATCCAGGGGCCCGAGCTGATGGATCGCATGCGCGCCCAGGCCGCGCGTTTCGGCGCCCTCCTGGTCGATGTCGACGTGGAGCGCGTGGACTTCTCCGCCCGGCCCTTCCGGCTGTGGGCGGCCGGGGTCGAGTACACCGCCCAGTCGGTGATCGTGGCGAGCGGCGCCTCGGCCATCTGGCTCGACATCGAGAGCGAGACGCGCCTGCGCGGCCGCGGCGTCAGCGCCTGCGCCACGTGCGACGGCTTCTTCTTCCGCGACCGGAAGGTGATCGTGGTGGGCGGCGGCGATTCGGCGCTCGAGGAGGCGCTGTTCCTGACCAACTTCGCCAGCGAGGTGGTGATGGTGCACCGCCGCGACCAGTTCCGTGGCAGCCGGATCATGCAGGGGCGCGCGCTCGCCCACCCGAAGATCCGCGTGGCGTGGAACAGCCAGGTGGTGGAGGTGCTCGGCGACCAGAAGGTCACCGGCGTGCGCCTGCGCGATACGGTCACCGGCGATGAGCGGGACGAGCCGGCAGACGGCGTCTTCGTGGCCATCGGCCACCGGCCCAACACTGGCGTCTTCCGGGACTGGCTGGAGGTCGACCCGAAGGGGTACCTGACCGTCCACGGTGAGACCGCCACGCGGGTGGACGGCGTGTTCGTCGCGGGCGACGTGCGCGACCACCGGTACCGCCAGGCGGTGACGGCGGCGGGCGACGGGTGCCGCGCGGCCATCGACGCCGAGCGCTGGCTCGCCGAGCACGAGCTGGCGGAGCGAGCGACGGCGAGCGCCTGGTGATCCCTGCCCCAGCCCGGCCACGGAGGAACCGATCCGCATGACGAAGCACGCGCTGGTGCGCTGGGACGGCGGGATGCACCTCGTCGGCGAGGCGAGCACGGGCGACCGGCTCGAGATGGACGACGAGGCCGGAGGCCACGGATTCCGGCCCTCCGAGCTGCTGATGGTGTCGCTCGGCG
>JAJYEB010000113.1 GCA_021790375.1 Chloroflexota bacterium
CAGCGCGTACACCACGACCAGCAGCAGCAGCGAGACGAGGACGTCGGCGCCACTGACCGCCGTGGAGACCCCCTGGCTGGTTCGCATCACGTCGTACACCACCCAGGGTTGCCGCCCGACCTCGGCGGTCATCCAGCCCAGCTGCTGGGCGATCAGCGGCAGCGGCGTCACGGCGATGGCGAGCCGCAGCCAGTTGGGGTGCCGCGTCAGCGAACGTCTCCACGCGAACCAGGCCAGCGCCACCATCACCAGCAGCATGAGCGTGCCGATCACGACCATGTTGTGATAGGCCAGGAAGGTCAGCGCGACCGGCGGCCAGCTGCTGGGCGGGAACGCCTGCAGCCCCTTGATGACCGCGTCGAAGCTCCCGAACGAGAGGAAGCTGAGGAGCCGAGTCACCACGATCGCCGGCCCCTGGAACGCGTCGGCAGGGTTCTGCGCCGGGGGGAGCGAGAAGATGACCAGGTCGGCCCCCGAGGTGGTCTCGTACAGGCCCTGCATCGCGGCGAACTTGGCCTGCTGTTCGTGGGCGACCTCGCGCGCGCTCATGTCGCCGGTGAGGAACATGAGGCCCGACGTGATCAGCGCCACCGTGATGCCCAGCACGATGCTCGTCCGGGCCACGGCGAGATGGCGCCGGCGGAGCAGGAACCAGGCCGCGACCCCGACCATCAGGAACGCGCCGACGGCCCAGGCCGACACGACCGTGTGGATGAAGCGTGGCATGGTGGAGGGGTTGAACACGGCCGCCCAGAAATCGGTCAGCCGCGCCTTCCCGTCGACGATGGTGTAGCCGGCGGGCGTCTGCATCCACGAGTCGGCGACCACGATCCAGAACGCCGACAGGGTCGAGCCGAGGGCCACCATCAGCGCGGCGAACCAGCGCAGGCGCGACGAGATCCGGGAGCCTCCGAACAGCAGCAGCCCCAGGAAGGCGGACTCCAGGAAGAACGCGAAGATGGCCTCGGCCGCCAAGGGTGAACCGAAGATGTCCCCGACGAACTTCGAGTAGGCGGCCCAGTTGGTGCCGAACTGGAACTCCATGACCACGCCGGTCGCCACACCGACCGCGAACGTGAGGGCGAACAGCTTCGTCCAGAACGCGGCGGCCCGGTCGTACACCTCTCTGCCGGTCCGCCATCGGAAGGTCTCGAGGATGGCGATGAGCAGCCCGAGCCCGATGGTGATCGCGGGGAAGACGAAGTGGAACATGACGGTCAGCGCAAACTGCGCCCGGGCCAGCATGATGGGATCCAATGGCCACCCCTTTCTGGTCTTCGCTGGGACTCTTGCGCGGTGGATGGGCGGGCGGTAGGCCCGAAGGGCCCGAAATGGACGCCGGCACACGGCGCCGTCCCGGACGCCCTGGCGGCAGGCGGAGAGCGCTGAACGGGGCGGTCACACGCGAAGGAGGAACCATGGACCAGGCTGCGCCACGGGTGGCGACGTTCGACTGCTACGGGACGCTGGTGGACTGGGAGGGCGGCGTGGGCGCGTTCCTCTACGATCTCGCGCTCCGGCGGCGCGATCCCGACCTGCGGCCCGGGCAGGCGCTGCGCGATCGGTGGGAGGCGATCCAGTTCGGGCTGCTCGGCGGTCCCTACCGGCCCTACCGGGAGATCCTGGCGGAGAGCCTGCGCCGGTACGAGGCAGAGCGCGGATACGACTGGGATCCGGGAGACGGGGAGGCGCTGGTCCGGTCGATGCGGTCGTGGCAGCCCTTCCCGGACACGCGGCCCGCGCTCCGCCAGGCGCGCGAACGGGGACTCCGCCTGGTGATCGTCTCCAACACGGACCGCGACATCATCGAGCACACCCTCCGACATCTCGAGGTGCCGTTCGACGGGGTCGTGACGGCGGAGGACTGCGGCGCCTACAAGCCCGCGGAGACGGTCTTCCGCCAGGCCCTGGAGCGGATCGGGGAGCCGCCGGACCAGGTGGTCCACGTGGCATTCGGATTCCGCTACGACATCGGCCCGGCCCAGCGGCTCGGGATGCGCACCGCCTGGGTCAACCGGCACGTGGAAGCGGCGCCCGGCCCGGAGCGACCCGACCACGAGTGGCGCGACCTGTGGGGGCTGGCCGAGCTGGCGGGCGGCCGCGGCCCGGTCCCGGCGCCCGGCGCCCGGCGCACCACGCGCTGACCTGCACGAGCGAACGGATCGGCCGGCCGCAGACTACCCGTCCAGGCTGGGGCGCCCTACCCGTCGGGGCGGTCCCGTCTCCGTGTGGACGTCCCGCAGTGGGCCATTCGGCAGATTGGCGGCCGTCGCCGCGCCCGGACAATTGGCGGGAAACGCGTCCCGCACGGCAGAATTCCCCCATGACCGCATCGTCTCCGACGCCCGACGCCACCGAGCACGCCGTCCACCTGCGGCTGGTCCAGCCGTGGACCGGCGATCTTGCCCGCGCCCGCCGTTCGCTCGAGGACGGCACGGGGGACTGGCTCGGGAACCCCCTGTCCGGGCCCGCCGACCGGCCGGGCGTGCGCCGCTACGAGAGCGACCTGGTCCTTCCGATGCGCGAGCAGGCCCGCCACATGGTGCTGCGGAAGGCGGCCCTGGTGGACCTCGGACCCGCCGGTACCGTCGCCGGAGGTTTCGAGGTGGAGGTGAGCTGGCGCTCCGCGAGCCTGGCACCGCTGTTCCCCGTTTTCGTGGGAACGCTGACCGTGCTGCAGCATGAACTGGTGCTGGAGGGCTACTACGCGCCACCCGGGGGCGAGATCGGCGTGATCCTGGACCGGGCGCTCCTCAACATCGCGGGGCGCGGCACGGCGCGCTGGTTCCTCGGCAGGGTTGCCGCGGCGTTCGAGGCAGACGCGCAGGCGGGCTGACCAGGATCCGGACGGCTCCCGTCCGGCAGATTCGGCCCCGGGCCGTCAGCCCTGCGCGGCCAGCGAGAACGGCCGGTCCGCCTCGATCCCCAGCTCGGCGATCGCCGCCGACACCTGGTCGCGCCCGATGCGCTCCCCGTCGGCGAGCGCGGCGAGCGTCGCCACCGCGATGTGCTCCGGGTCGATCTCGAAGAACCGGCGGAGCGCCTCGCGCGTGTCGCTGCGCCCGAACCCGTCGGTCCCCAGCGACACCCAGGTGCCCGGGATCCAGCGGGCGACCTGGTCGGGGACCGCGGCCACGTAGTCGGTGGCGGCCACGATGGGCCCGGCGGACCCGGCCTCCGAGAGCGCGGCGGTCACGAACGGGACGCGCCGCGGCTCGCCGGGATGGAGCCGGTTCCAGTGCTCCACGTCCAGCGCCTCGACCCGCAGCTGCTGGTACGAGGTGGCGCTCCAGACGTCGGCCGCGACGCCGTAGCGCCCCGCGAGCAGCTCCTGCGCGCGGAGGACCTGCTGCATGATCGAGCCACTGCCGAGGAGCGTGGCGCGCGCCCTGGGCCCGCCCTCCACGGGAGGGGCAGCCCGGAACCGGTACAGGCCCCGGACGATCCCGTCGGCCGCCCCGTCGGGCATCTCCGGCATCACGTAGTTCTCGTTGTAGAGCGTGATGTAGTAGCTCGTGTCGTCGCCGCCCAGCATGCGCTCGATCCCGGTGCGGACGATCTCGGCCGTCTCGTACGCGAACGCCGGGTCGTAGGCACGGATGGCGGGATAGGCCGACGCGACCAGCAGGCTCTGCCCGTCGTCGTGCTGCAGCCCCTCGCCGTGCAGCGTGGTGCGCCCGGCGGTCGCGCCCATCAGGAAGCCACGGCCCCGGACGTCGCCGAGCGCCCAGAACTGGTCGCCGGTCCGCTGGAAGCCGAACATCGAGTAGAAGATGTAGAAGGGCAGCATGGGCTCGCCGTGCGTCGCGTAGCTGGTCGCGGCGGCCTGGAACGAGGCGCTCGACCCGGCCTCGGTGATCCCCTCCTCCAGGACCTGCCCGTCGGTGGCCTCCCGGTACGACAGGACGAGGTTGGAGTCCACCGGCTCGTACCGCTGGCCGTGGGCGGCGTAGATGCCGACCTCCTTGAACAGCGGATCCATGCCGAAGGTGCGGGCCTCGTCGGGGACGATGGGCACCACGCGCTGGCCGATCGCCCGGTCGCGGACCAGGTTGCGCAGCAGCTTGGCGAACGCCATGGTCGTGGAGACGGCCTGCCCGCCCGACCCGGCGCGGAACTCCGAGTACGCGGCCTCGCCCGGCGCATCCACGCGCTTCGTGACCACCACGCGGCGTGGCAGCGGCCCGCCCAGGACCCGGCGCCGCTCCTGCAGGTACTGGATCTCCGGGGCATCGGGGCCCGGATGGTAGTAGGGAGCGTCCTTGAGCTGCGCGTCGGGGATCGGCAGCTCCAGGCGGTCGCGGAAGATGCGCAGCTCCGCCTCGGACAGCTTCTTGGCCTGGTGGGTGATGTTGCGCGCCTCGACGCCCGGCCCGAGGGTCCAGCCCTTGACGGTCTTGGCGAGGATCGCGGTGGGGGCGCCTCGGTGGGCCAGCGCCGCCGAGTAGGCCGCGAACACCTTCCGGTAGTCGTGGCCGCCCCGGCGCAGGCGCTGGAGCTCGTCGTCCGACTTGTCGGCCACCATCGCCTGCAGGCGGGGATCGCCACCGAAGAAGTGCTCGCGGATGTAGGCGCCGGACTCGACCGAGAACTTCTGGAACTCGCCGTCGAGCGTCTCGTTCATCCGGTGCACCAGCACGCCGTCCACGTCGCGCGCCAGCAGCTCGTCCCACTCGCGGCCCCAGACGACCTTGATGACGTTCCAGCCCGCCCCGCGGAACAGGCCCTCCAGTTCCTGGATGATCTTGCCGTTGCCCCGCACGGGGCCGTCGAGCCGCTGGAGGTTGCAGTTGACCACGAAGGTGAGGTTGTCCAGTGCATCGCGGCCGGCGAGCCCGAGCGCCGCGATCGCCTCCGGCTCGTCCATCTCGCCGTCGCCGAGGAACGCCCACACGTGGTTGGGGCCGGTGTCCTTGATGCCGCGCGCCTGGAGGTAGCGGTTGAAGCGGGCCTGGTACACCGCGGCCAGCGGCCCGAGCCCCATCGAGACGGTCGGGAACTCCCAGAAATCCGGCATCAGGCGCGGGTGCGGGTACGAGCTCAGGCCCTGCCCGGGGACCACCTCGCGGCGGAAGTGGTCCAGCCGATCCTCCGAGAGCCGGCCCTCCAGGAAGGCACGGGCATAGATGCCCGGCGCAGCATGGCCCTGGACGAAGACCTGGTCGCCCATGCCCGGGGCGTCCTTGCCGTGGAAGAAGTGGTTGAACCCGACCTCGTAGAGGGTCGCCGCGGACGCATAGGTCGCGAGATGACCGCCGATTCCCGGGGTCAGGTTGTTGGCGCGAAGCACCATCGCGACCGCGTTCCAGCGCACCATGCGGCGGATCCGGTGCTCCATCCACTCGTCGCCCGGGAACGGGGGCTCCTGCTCCGGCGAGATCGTGTTGATGTACCGCGTCTGGGTGAGGGGCGGCAGGCCGATGTCGAGCTGCCTGGCACGCTTCAGGAGGCGATAGAGGATGAACTGGGCCCGGTCGGCACCGGCCGTGCGCACGACGGAATCGAGGGCATCGATCCAGTCGAGGGTTTCCTGCGGGTCGCTGTCGGGGAGCTGGCGCTTGAAGTCGCCGTAGGCGTCGAACATCTCGGGGGCCATGGTAGAGCGGACGCGCCGTTGGCGCCTCCGGCTCAATCGATGCGCTCGGCCCCGCGATCCGGATCCGATCGCTCCCGCTCCCCGCCGGCGGCCAGCCGCTCGAGCACCGTCGCGAGCTGGTCGATCTCGGCGGGCCGGAGGAGATCGGCGAAATGCCGGCGCACGCCGTCGAGATGGACGGGCGTGGCGTCTCGAAGGCGTGCGAGCCCCGCATCGGTGAGCGACGCGAACGCCCCGCGAGCATCGGACGCGCAGGTCGCGCGCCGGACCAGGCCCTCGGACTCGAGACGGTCCACCAGGCGGGTCACGCCGCTGCGGCTGAGCAGGACCCGTGCTGCGAGCTCGTGCATCCGCAGGCGTCCTTCGGGAGCGAAGGCCAGCTGGACCAGCACGTCGTAGTGCGCCAGCGGCAGGTTCGCCTGGGTCACGAGCTCCGCCTCGAGGCGGCGGGTGACGACCGCGTGCGCCTCCAGGAACGCGCGCCACGCGCGCATCTCACCGGGCTCGAGCGACCGCGCCCCGCCGGTCGCCGGGGAGGCGGCCGCCGTGCTCCCGGCGCCACCCCGTTCGTCCACGCCCACGCCGCTGTGTGTCGACCCGAGGTCGACCGCCGTGTGTTCCATGTTGCCGATCCCCACCTCATGCGTCGCGAGCCGACATCATACCCGTTCTCGTCGAAGGTAGTTGCACCAGCAATCATCATGCGGTATAGTTGCTCCCGCAACCACATCACACCGCTCAGCTCAGGACAAGGAGTCCCAACGCAGTGGCCACCTGGCAGCTAGATCCCGTCCATTCCTCCGTGCAGTTCTCCGCTCGCCACATGATGGTGAGCAACGTGCGCGGCGGGTTCCGCGACTTCACCGTCGATGTCGAGTTCGACCCGG
>JAJYEB010000114.1 GCA_021790375.1 Chloroflexota bacterium
TCTGCTCGGAGCGGCCGGCCCTCCCATGCACCCGCGTACAGGTCGAGCACGCGGCCCGCCTTCGCCTCGAACGCTGGATCGCGCGGGAAGATCCAGCTGCGATAGGTCCAGGGCTTGATGGCGTCCTCGCTGAGCCAGCGCCAGATCGTGGTGTCGCTGATCGAGGCGACCAGGCCACGCCCGATGACCTCGGCGCGGATGTCGGGCACGAAGCACCGGCTCAGCGGCCGCCCCAGGCGGGCCGGCAGCTCACAGGCGATCGCCTTGACCGCGACGACCAGGGCTGGGGGGAAAAGCCGGTGGTCGGCCGGTCCGGGAGCGCTCCGCCAACCCGGGGAGCCGCTCCTCGAAGAAGCGCTTGCGCCACTTGGTCACGATCTGGACCGGCAGGTCGAGCCGCTGGCCGATCTCCTTGTTCTCCACCCCGTCGGCGGCCAGGAGTACGATCCGGGCCCGCACCACGTCTCGATACGGTGCCGTATACCTGCGGCGCGTCGCTTCCAGCGTCGAGCGCTCTGCCGGCGAGAGCACGATGCTGAACGGGCTCCTTCTCGGCATCCTCACCTCCACAGCGGGTCGGGATGAGGATAGCCGAATGGACCTCACAATACCTCATCGTACTTGTGTTATGGAGTACTTAGCCGGGCACGAACGCCTCGGCGTCGTAGGCGCGGACGTTGAGCGGCTTGGCGTCGAGCACCAGGATGCGCGGCCACGCCTTCGGGGCGAGTTGCTGGTCGATCCGGGGCGCGAAGAGGTCGAGATAACGGGCGGCGAGGGCGAACGCGCTGCTGGTTCGGCGCATCCCGTGGTGGTCCTCGACGTAGTGCTGCGATTCGAGGCGGACGGTGCGGCTCGCGCGCCGAAGCGAGGTGCCGCGCCCGGCGAGTTGGAGCAGACGGGCGATCTCGTTGGCCGTGTGGTAGTGGTCGGTCCGGGCGACCGGGCCGAGCGCGAGGCCGGGGCGCACGTCGCAGGTCGGGCACTCCTCGCCGTGCGGGTGCGAAGCGGCGGCCTGGCGGCGGGCGAGCGAGAAGGTGTGCGCCGGCGAGCCGTCCGACGGCAGGCCCTTGATCCGCGGGCGGCGGAACGGGGCGCTCGCCCAGGTCCGGCGGCCCCAGAGCACGAGCCGGCCCCGGTGGCCGTCAGGGCACGCGGTCGGGCGGTTCTCAATCTGCCTGGGCGGCCTGCCGCGCGGGCGGCGTGGAGCGACCTCCTTCTCCTTCATGCCCAGTAGCGTGACGGACGTGCGTGCCACCTCCTGTGGCACGCACGTCCCATTTACCCGAAGCTCCAGCGGACCGCGAGCACGGCTGAGCACGACCTGTCCCGACGCGTTCTGCCTACGTGCCTGCGGGTGAGAGCCCGAGGAGTTCGAAGGCGCGGGCCTGGAGCGGGGTCGGCGTGGCGGTGATCTCGAAGGCGGCCTCGTCGGGAGCCCCGGGCGGCAGGACGAGGTTGCGGGTCAGGGTGACGAGCTCGGCGAGCAGGGTCCGGAACGAGTGGGCCGGCGTGCCGTCGGCCAGGGTGTGGGTCCGCACCTTGACGAGGGCGGCCTCCGAGCGGCGAGCCGGGGCGACCGGGTCGGGCAGGTCGGCCGGCTCCTCGTCGCGGAACAGGAGGGGGGCCCAGGCGCGCTCGAGGTGCCACCCGACGTAGTAGGCGAGCAGGCACAGGAAGACGTGCGAGCGGACCCGGTCCTCCGTCCAGTGGCGGATCGGGCGGATCGCGAGGTCCGCCGCCTTGAAGCCGCGGAAGGCCCGCTCGACGCGCGAGAGGCGCTTGTACCCGCGGACGACGTCAGGTGCGTCGAGACGCTCCGCCGGCACGCTCGTGCGCAGGACGTAGATGCCGTCGAGGGCCGCCTCGGCGGCGATCGCCTCGGTCCGCCGGCTGATGGCGAGGTGGTCGTCAGCGATGTCGAGCTCGAAGTGCTTGGCCATCTTGAAGCGGTCGACGACCCGTCCGAGCGCCAGGCCGATCCGGGCCGCACCCCGCAGCGAGCCTGCCTCGACCCGGGCGACCACCTTGCCGAGGACCGCCTCGGTCGCGGCCAGGAGCTCGATCCGCTTGCGGGCCCGCTCGGCCGCGAGCGCCGGATTGCGGCACACGACGAGGCGTTCGCCCGGGAAGTCGGGATGGCTGATCTCGGCGAGGTTGCGCTCGTCGAAGAGGCCGAGCTGGAGGGCCCCATCCTGGGCGAGGGTCCGGATGGCGGGACCCCGCAGGGCGCTGATCCAATCGAAGCCGGCGGCCCGGACGGTCTCGATCCGGGCCGAGGTCAGCATCCCCCGGTCGCCCACGAGGACGATCCGCTCGAGGCCGAAACGGGTCCGCAGGGTCTCGAGCGTCGCCGGCACGGTGGCCGGATCGCCCGTGTTGCCGGGCACGACCGCGACCGCGACCGGGCGGCCCTCGGGATCGGTGAGGAGGCCGTACTCGATCTGGAGGGTGCCCTTCTTGCCGTCGCGGGAATAGCCCAGATGGGCGAGCGGGCAGTGGCTCCCCTCGAAGTACGACGAGGACAGGTCATAGTAGACGAGGCCACTCGGGACGAGGTGGCGCGCCGCGAGGCGGGCCTCGATCCGGTCCTGGCGCGCGCCCAGCCAGTCGAGCGCCCCGTACAGGTCGTCCTCGCTCGCGCCCGTGATCCCGAGGGTCGCGCCCAGGGTCGTCGCACCGAAGCCCCGGGCGGTGGCGAGCTTGGACGCCGGCGCGATCAGGCGGGCCACCAGCATCCCGACGACAAGGTCGCGCTCGCGGGAGTGGCGCGGCTCGATGAGGTGCTCGAGGCCGATCGCGCGCAGCGTGCCCAGGACCGCGGCGACGTGGCCGTGGGGCACGCTGCGCCGGATCTCGAAGCCCGAGGCGGGCAGGAACCGCTCGCCCGCGAGCCCGCGCCGGACGAGCTCGATGAGCTCGGGTGGCAGGTGGCTGATGTTGCCGACCGTCTCGGTCTTGACCTTGCCGCCCTCGCGATAGCTCCGGCGCAGCAGGTGGGTCTCGTACACCCGGTCCTTGTAGTGTCGACGGGTGGTCGCGACATGGACGGCGCCGCCTCTTGTGCTCACCCACGCATCATCCCCGATCCCGGCTCATTCGTCAATCTCTTTCGTGCCTACGCCTCACACCGTGAGACGAGCGCCAATCGTGCTCAGATCGGGATCCGTTCGTGCTCACGGCGGAGCGTGCGGCCGCTGGAGCTTCGGATTTACCCACCGGGCCTGGCGCAGAGGCGAGCCAGCAATCGATGACACACCCGTCCCGTTGACGTTCGCCGACCTCGTCATCGACCGGCTCGCTCGCAGCGTCCAGCGGGACGGCCAACCCCTGGAGCTGACGCGCACCGAGTTCGACCTGCTGGTCGCCCTGGCCGAGCGCCCGAGCCAGGTCTGGACTCGGGAGCAGCTCGGCGAGGCGGCCTTCGGCGAGGCGTTCGACGCGTTCGACCGGACCATCGACAGCCACGTCAAGAACCTGCGGCGCAAACTCGACCCCGCTCCCGGCGGCGGCAGCTACGTCGAGACGGTGCGCGGCGTCGGCTACCGGGCGAGTCGGGGGACCGCGACGCCATGATGCTCCGGACGCGACTCGCCGCGAGCTTCGCCGTCATCGCGCTCGGCACGTCGGCGGCCGTCGCCCTGACAGTGCCGATCGTCGTCGGCCAGGGCTTCCAGCAGCTCGAGACGGAGATCCGCAACGAGAGCCCCAGCCCAGGCCCGAGTGCGGGGTCAAGTCCCGTCGCTCAGCCGAGCCCGACTCCGCGTCCGACGGCCAGCCCTGGCGCCAAGCCGACACCGGCGCCCACCCCGCGACCGTCGAGGCGACCGTCGCCCACCGTCGCGCCGACCCACGACTGGAATGACCCCTGGGATCACTGGAACAGCGGTGGCTGGTCCGGCAGCGGCAACGTGTCAGGCGCTGCTGCCTTGGCCGCAGCGCGGGCCCAACCCGCGACCGCAGTCTTCGCGGTGGCGTACGTCGCAGTGCCCGACGCGACGGGGACGTCCAGAGGGAGATCGGTGGCGGCCGATTCCGGCCCGGCGAGCAGCGCCGGCCCGGCGGGCGCGACGACCTCTACGACGAACGACATCGCCACCGCGACGATCCTCAAAGTCATCCTCATCGCCGTTGGCGCGGCCTTCATCGCCTCGCTGCTCGGACTCATCCTTGCCGACCGACTCCTTCGACCGTTGCGCAAGCTCGGGGTGGCTGCCACGTCGGTGGCCGCCGGCGAACTCGAGACGCGTTCGGGCCTCGCGGGCCGGACCGACGAGATCGGCGAGCTCGCTCGCTCCTTCGATGGCATGGCCGACGCCCTTCAGGCCTCCGAGGTCGGCCGGCGTCGCTTCCTCCAGGACGCCGTCCACGAGTTGCGCACCCCGCTGACGGTCATCGAGGCCACCGCCTCGGCGGTCATCGACGGCGTATATGCTCCCGAACCGCGTCATCTCGAGACGATCCGCGCCCAAGCGAAGTTGCTGGCGCGCGTGGTCGACGACCTGCGGACGATCAGCCTCGCCGAGTCGCGCGCCCTCGAGCTGCGGCGGGAACCGATCGATGCCGGCGCCGCCCTGCGCGACGCCGCCAGCGGGTTTGGGGCACGCGCCGAGCGCGATGGGATCCATGTCTCCCTCGATGCCCCGGAGACGCTCGTCGCGGAGGCCGACCCGGAGCGCCTGCGCCAGATGCTCGGGGCGCTCGTGGACAATGCGGTCCGCCATACCCCGCCCGGCGGCTCGATCACCCTCGCCGGGACCGCCACCGATGGGGTCGTCCGCTTCGATGTTCGCGACAGCGGACCGGGGGTCGCGGTCGAGGACCTACCCCATGTCTTCGAGCGCTTCTACCAGGCTGATCTCTCGCGCGACCGGGCCCGGGGTTCGAGTGGCCTCGGGCTCGCCATCGTGAAGGCGCTCGCCGAGGCGCACGGCGGCTCTGTCGGCGTGGAGAACGCCGCGTCGGGCGGGGCCGACTTCTGGATCGAGATACCGGCCGCGTGAGCCTCCCGATGCGTACGCGAGGAACCAGCGCCCGCGCCGTGGGGATGCTTGCGCTCGCGATCTCGATGGCCGCCTGCTCGACCGCCGGTCAGCCCGCCGGTCCGATGGGCCCGGGCATGATGGGCGGCGCCTGGGGCGACCAGGACGGGCCGGGTTCGCCAGGCTTCGTGGCAGGGACCGCGAGCGCTCCGCGGGTCGTCCGGGTCGTCGCCGGCCCGGGCTACGCGTTCAGCCCGTCCGAGGTCCGGATCGTGGCCGGCGAGACGATCACGTTCGAGGTCACGACGACGGGTCCGACGGTGCACGAGTTCATGGTCGGCCCGGCGGCCGCAGTGAACGCGGATTCCGATGCCGCGCCTGAGGTCGCCGACATCGGTATGATGGCGACCAAGTCGCTGACGTACACCTTCGCAGGCGACGGCCCGTTCGCCTTCGCCTGCCACGAGCCCGGCCACTTCGAGGCTGGGATGCGTGGCGTCATCACAGTCGTCTCCTGATCACCGGCCCTTTCAAAGCACGGCCAGGCGTGATGGCCAGGGCCGGTGATCAGGCCCGTTCCTGGCGCACGCGGGTCGTGGGGGTCAGCCCGCCGCCTCGAGCGTGGCGATCGTCCGTTCGAGGCGCGCCTTGGCTTCCCCGGCGATCGGCTTGATCGCCGGCTCCTCGACGAGGCTCAGGACGGCCAGCGGGTCCATCGCTTCGACGATCGTGTCCGGCCCGTCCTCGCGCAGGACGACATTGCAGGGCAGGAGCGCGCCCACCGACGGGTCGGCCTCGAGGGCGCGATGGGCGAGCGGCGGGTTGCAGGCTCCGAGGATCACGAACGGCGGCCGCTCGACCCCGAGCTTCGCCTTCATCGTCGCCTGGACGTCGATCACGGTAAGGACGCCGAAGCCCTCGGCCGCCAGGGCGGCCTCGACGCTCGGCCGGACGTCGGCGATCGACCCGGGAAGACGGGTGCCGAACGTGTAGCGGGTGGTGGTCATGTCTACCCCTTTGCTGCCTGGATCACCGGCTCGGGCCGGTCGTGGGTGGTCGCACCGGACAGGAACCCCCATCCGGCGCCTGACGATCGCGTGGATCACATCGCACGCCTCGACGATGCAGGCTCCGCAAGCTGATAGATGACGGTCGTGCCGACGCGATGGCCCTCGACGGGGCCGCGTTGCGGAGCACGGGCAGGTGCTTGCGGCCTGAGTACGACCTAACGAAGTCGTGAGAGACGGCCGGATGCGACCTCCGGAGACGGTTCGCGCGCCCGGGCGGCGGCCGTTTCTCACGGTCGTCTCAGCCCTGCCCCATGCCTCTTTCATATTCGCGGGTCACGCTGCGCCGCCGAGTCCGCCGGGCGCGACCCGGCCGCAACTCGCGCTCCGCCCCGGATGGGCCGGACGTTCGCGTCCCCACCACGGAGGAAACCTGTTGCGAGTCCCCCTGCCGACGACGCGTTCGCGTGTCCTGCTCATG
>JAJYEB010000115.1 GCA_021790375.1 Chloroflexota bacterium
TCCACGAACGGGACGCCCATGCTGCGCAGGACGTCCCGCGTCGCCCCGTCCTCGTCGGTCGTAACCGTCGCGCACATCTGCTGCCCCGCGGTGTGGCCCGCGATGTGCTGGACGCTGATACCGCGGGCGGCGAGCGCGCGTGCGACGTGGGCGAGCTCGCCGGGTCGGTTGTCGAGCTGAATCACGAACGGCTGACCCATGGTTGTGGCGTCCTCTGGTGGTTGTGTCTTCTCCTATCGCTCCTGCAGCGGCACGTAGTCGCGGGCGTGCTGGCCCACGTAGAGCTGGCGCGGGCGCCCGATCCGGGAGCCCGGGTCGGTCATCATCTCCCGCCACTGGGCGATCCAGCCCGGCAGCCGGCCGATCGCGAAGAGCACCGTGAACATCTCGGCCGGAAAGCCCAGCGCCCGGTAGATCAGCCCGCTGTAGAAGTCGACGTTCGGGTAGAGCTTGTGATCCACGAAGTACGGGTCGTGGAGCGCCACGTCCTCCAGCTCGAGGGCGATCTGGAGCAGCCGGTCGTCGGCACCCAGCTTGGCCAGGATCGTGTCGGCCGCGGTCTTGATGATCCGGGCTCGCGGGTCGTAGTTCTTGTAGACGCGGTGCCCGAAGCCCATCAGCCGGAAGGGGTCGTTGTGATCCTTCGCCCGGTCGATGTACTTGCCCACGTTCCCGCCGTCGGCGTCGATCGCCTGGAGCATCTCCAGGACTTCCTGGTTCGCGCCGCCGTGCAGCGGTCCCCAGAGCGCCGCGATGCCGGCCGCGATCGAGACGTAGAGGTTGGCGTGGCTGGAGCCCACCATGCGCACCGTCGAGGTGGAGCAGTTCTGCTCGTGGTCGGCGTGGAGGATGAGCAGGATGCGCAGTGCGTTCGCCACGTCCGGGTCGACCTGGTACGGCTCGCTCGGAACCGCGAACATCATCCGCAGGAAATTCGCCTCGTAATCGAGGGACGAGTCGGGGTAGATGATCGGCTCGCCGGTCGACGTCTTGTGCGCGAAGGCGGCGATGGTGGGCAGCTTGGCGATCAGCCGCACCGTCCCGGCCTCCACCCCGGCCGGGTCCTGGGAATCCGCCGGGGCCTGGTAGAAGGTGGACAGCGCGCTCACCGCGGAGGTCAGGATGCCCATCGGGTGGGCGTCCGTGGGGAACCCTTCGAAGAAGCGCCGGAACTCCTCGTGCAGCAGCGCGTTGCGCTTGATCCTGCCGGTCCAGTCCGCCAGCTGCTCCGGCGTGGGAAGTTCGCCGTAGATCAGCAGGTAGGCGGTCTCCAGGAACGTCGACCGTTCGGCCAGCTGCTCGATGGGGTAGCCCCGGTAGCGCAGGATGCCCCGGTCGCCGTCCAGGAAGGTGATGGAGCTGCGGGTCGAGGCGGTGTTGCCGTACCCGTAGTCGAGGGTGGTGACGCCCGCGTCCTTCAGCAGCGCCGCGATGTTGAGGGCCGACTGGCCCTCGGTCGCCTGCTCGATCGGCAGGTCGAAGACCTTCTCGCCGACCTTCAGCTGCGCGACATCCGCGCCGGCGGGGGACTCCAGCATGGTGGTTCCGCTCATGGGTCTCTCACGTCCTTCGTGCATGCATTCCAGCCGATCGGCGCGGTCATGCCGCCGGCACCGGGATCGCGTCCAGCGCCTGCACGAGCTCGCGCACCGCGGCCGCCGACGCCTCCAGGGCGGCCCGTTCGTCCGCCGTCAGCTCGATCTCCACGATCTGCTCCACGCCCCTGCGGCCCAGGCGGACCGGCACGCCCACGAACAGGCCGTCGATGCCGTACTGGCCCTGCAGGTACGCGGCGCAGGGCAGGATCTCCTGTCGATCCCCCAGGATCGCCTCGACCATGCGGTACACCGACGCGGCCGGGGCGTAGTACGCGCTGCCGCTCTTGAGCAGCGACACGATCTCCCCGCCACCGCCGCGGGTTCGCTTGACCAGCCGCTCGATCTGCTCGCCGGTGAGCATCTCGGTGATGGGCACGCCGCCCACCGTGGTGCGGCTGGGCAGCGGCACCATCGAGTCTCCGTGCCCGCCCATCACCAGCGCGGACGTGCTGGTGACCGATACGCCGGTCTCCATGGCCAGGAAGGTCCGGAACCGCGCGCTGTCGAGCACGCCGGCCATCCCGATCACGCGCGACCCCGGGAACCCGCTGGTCCGGAGCGCCACGTGGCACATGGCGTCGAGCGGGTTGGTCACCACCACGAGGATCGCGTCGGGCGAACGGGGTGCCGCCTCCTGCACCACCGAGCGCACGATGGCGGCGTTGCGGGCCAACAGGTCGTCGCGGCTCATCCCCGGCTGGCGCGCCAGCCCCGAGGTGATCACGATCACGTCCGAGCCGGCCGTGTCCGCGTAGTCGTTCGTCCCGATGATGTGCCCGGCGTGACCGACGATCGGCGCGGCCTCGGCCAGGTCGAGCGCCTTGCCCTGGGGGAGGCCCTCGATGATGTCGACCAGCACCACGTCGGCCAGGCCCGCCTCCAGGATGCGCTGGGCGGTGGAGGCGCCGACGTTGCCGGCGCCGACGACGGTGACCTTGTGGGAAGCCATGAGCGACGCTCCTTCACCCTCGATGGCCCTTCGCCGGTGTCTCGGCGAAGCCGACACGGCGGGCCGGGTCCGGTCGGCGGGTGGGGGACCGTGCCCGCCAGCGGCCGCCGTGCCCGGTAGTCCTGCCGTTGCGCCATGCGCCGGGGCCGGCAGGGGGGCATCGCTGCCGCTGCGACGGGACTTCCGGCCGGCCACCTGTCAGACTGGGAGCGGACGTCGCCGCGTATTCTGCGAGCCACCGTGGCCTCCACGGACGCCATTGGCAATGGCCACTCAGCCCCAGATTGGCAGGGGCTTTCGGGCCGACCGGCCTTTTTCGGGCCCGCGGCGGACTCCTCACCCGGGGCGGCACGCGGCGGGCGCTTTGCCCCGCCTGCAGGCCGCGCATGCCACGGCCCGCGCGGAGCCGCAGGGCATGCTCCCGCGGGCGGCACGCCTCCGCGCGTACAGGTCCCCGACCGGGCCGGCGCGGTCCTCCTGGCCCTTCCAGGCTGGCCCGCACGCGCCGAGTCTCCCGGTGGGCAAACGCGGGGGGCTCGGACTGCAACTGCGTCCGGGCATGGCGTTTGGGGCAAACGCAATGGAGTTGCAGATGAGCCAGTCTCCTCCCTCCTCCCCCGAGGCGTACGACGATGTTGCGCCGATCGAACGGTTTCCCTGGCTGACACAGCGCCACCTGGTCTTCTTCGTCATCGGCTGGCTGGCGCTCTTCTCGCTCGGCAGCCTGTTCGTCGCGAACCCGTTCACCAGCGAACCGTCCGCCTCGGCATCCCCCGACTACTGGCACGTGATGTACCTGCACGGGCTGCTGGTGGGGATGGTGGGCCTGCTTGCGCTGCTGACCTGCGGCGTGCTCCAGCTGCGCTCGATGCACACCCGGATGTGGATCGTGGGCGGCGTGCTGTTCATGACCGTGCTGACGGCCGTGGGCGGCATCTTCGATCGCCAGATCCCGGGCGCGGAGATCCCCATGTGGGTTCAGATCTTCGGGTTCTTCGCCCTTGACGAGATCTGCATCGTGCTGCTGCTCGGGATGATCGCCGAGTGGCGCAGCGGCGCGCTCAACGCCCGGACCCTGCCGTACGTGTCGGCGTTCCTGGGCGCCGCCTCGATGTTCGTGGCGGCGGTCATGGGGCACCTGGCGGGCTGGATCCTGGAGTTCGGCAACTTCCCGACGGTCATCGGCTCGTACGCGGGCGGACTGGGCGAGAAGATCGACGACTTCGAGGCCAACCTGGTCGGCTCCCACTCGCACGACATGGTCGTCGCGGTGATGGCCGTCTCGGTCTCGATCGCCGTGGTGCAGTTCGGCTACCACTCGCTCACGGGCACATCCCGCACCCTGGCTCGGATCGGCCTGGGGCTGGTGGCGGTCGGCGCGGTCATCATGACCGTGATGTACGCCGCGATGGCGTTCACCTCCTGGGGCCCGCCCACGCTCTTCACCTCGGCCGGCGGGACGAACGGGATCGCCGGTGACGACATCGTGACCGGGGTGTTCGTGATGTTCGGCGGGCTTCTCGCGCTGGGCGCGACGGTGCTCGGCGGCGGGCGCGTCCGCGCACTGGCCAACGGCCCGCTCCGGCTTGCCACGTTGTGGTCGTGGGTGCTCCTCTTCGCCACCGTGGTCATCGCGGGTTACACCATCGAGCTCAACGAGGTCCATTTCGGGGCCGGCGACGCCAGCGCGGCCGGCGCCGCCAACGACGCCGTCTACACCTGGCTGCACCAGGACCTGGGGCTGTTCCTGATGCCCGCGATGGTGCTCGTCATGCTCGCCGTCGCGCGGTTCGTGATGCCGCGCCACCAGGACCTGATCGGCTGGGGCGCGATCATCGGCACCACCGTGACGTTCATCGGCGGGATGATCTTCGTCTTCGTCAACCCGGCGCTCCACGGTCCCGGCTATGACGTCTCGGCGGTGGGCCTGGTGGTTGTCGGCCTCGCGGTGCTCGCGACCATGTGGTACGGGGCGCTGCAGACCGCCGTCGGCGTGCCTGCCGTCCAGCCGACCCTGCGTGAGGGCGGCGGAGCCGGCCGCCGCTGAGTCCGGGCCGGAACGGGCGGTCAAGACCTTGGCCATCCATGGTTGACTGCCCGCTGGTCGGCGGGCCGCCAGGCGGGGCAGGATCCCATTTCGCCGCGGGCTACTGATAGGGCAGCCCGCGGCGATCCGGCGAATCGGCCCCGAACGAGGGTTCGCGGGCCGGGGCGGCTACAGCCGTTCGGCCGCCAGGTGGTCGAGCGCCCTCGCCAGCGCGGCCTCTTCGGCGGGAGTCAGGCGGTCCTCGAGGATGGGGATGTAGAGCTCCTCCTCGGAGAGGTGCGTCTTGAGCAGCACGTAGAGCCGCAGGAGGACGCGGCGCAGGCCGAGGACCGCGGTCCGATCCTCGTGAGCCTCCGGGTGCTCGACGAACTCGCCGAAGGCCGCCACGAGCCGGCGCACCTCGTCATGCTCGCGCGCCATCGGGGCCGTCACCTGGCGGCCGGCCATGAGCCGCTCGAGCGTCGGATGCACGGCGGCTTCAACGGCCTCCATGTGTGGGATGAGCAGACTGGTCAGCCCGTGGTGCAGCTCCCGTAGCTCGGGCAGCCGCTCGATCAGGCGGGATGTGTCCAGGCAATCGCTGTTCAGGCAGTCGGCGAACGCGTTGAGCCGCTCGACGTACTGCCAGAGCCGATCGTGGTGCTCGTGCGACACCCGGGACAAGGCTTGCATCGGTCACCTCCCGGCGCCCGAAGCGCTCGTCCCGACGCCTCGCCGCGCCTCTCAACCGCCCGGCGGACGGTGCCCTGCCGGGCCCCTTCCCGGACCGACTACTCGGCCCACCTCGGCGCGCGGGCGGGCTGCGCGCCGTCGGCGAGGGCGGCGGTCTGGCCCGCCGGTGTCGTCTCCAGGGCCGGCGTGGCCTGCAGCACCTCGACGAGCACCTCGCGTGCCCGGAGCCATCCCTCGTGCAATTCGCACAGCGGCTCACCCGAGATGAGGCCGCAGCGTTTGCCCTCGTGCAGCACGCACGCGTCCGGGACTGTGGGCCCCTCGATCGCCTCGATCACCTCGAGCAGCGACGGTGGCCGGGCGGGCCGTGCGTAGAGATAACCGCCCGACGGCCCGGAGCCGGAGTACACCCACCCGGCGTGCACGAACGCGGCCATCGCCTGGCTGATGAAGCCGGGTGTGGTGGCTACCGCGTCCGCGAGCGCGCTCGCCGTCCAGACCCGCGGCTCGGCGGCCAGGATCCGCAGCGCCTTGAGCCCAAGGTCCGTTCGCCGGCTGATCGAAAGCCTCACGATGGCGAATCTTCCTCACGTTGTGCGCCGAGGACAGGCCCGAATGGCCCGTTTGGGCCGCGCCGGGTATCAGCGCAGCATCTCCTCCAGCTCGATGCCGCCGTCGCGCGCCTTGGCCACCTCGCGCCGGGTGGCGAACTTGAAGCCCGAGAAGATGCTCGACATCAGCCCGTTCTTCTCGACGTGGTCGACCAGGAGCGCCGAGTAGACGTGGTGGATCATGAAGGCGAGGATCGCCCACATGGCGAGGTGGTGGATCACCCGCACGGTCTGGACGCCCAGCCCGTTCGCGATCCAGCCGAAGAGCGTCACCACCACCGGGTTGCCGTGCTGCGCCTCGAGGGCGAACCCGGTGAGGGTCTGCACCAGGAACAGGAAGAAGACCACCATGTAGGTGGCGGCGGCCAGGGCGTTGTGCCCCAGGATGCCGGGCAGCTCACGGCGGATGAACAGGTACCACCCGGTCTGCAGCCGGAACTCGTTCAGGTGCTTCCGGTTGGTGGGGATGAACGCCCGCCACTGGGCGAAGC
>JAJYEB010000116.1 GCA_021790375.1 Chloroflexota bacterium
GTCGTCGGCAACTCCCAGCCGATCCTGCTGGCGGTCGCCGGTGCGGCCCTCTTCGGTGAGCGGATCGGGCGACGCGGCGCCTTCGGCATCGCGCTCGGGGCAGCCGGCGTCGTGCTGGTCGCCGCGGGCAGCCGGGGCGGTGGCACGGATCCGGGCGGGCTGGCGCTCGCGCTGCTCTCGTCCGCCGCACCTGCGGGGGGCACGGTCCTCATGCGACGGCTCGTGGGTCACGTGGACCTGCTCGTCGTGACGGCCTGGCAGTTCCTCGCCGGGGGCGTGGTCCTGCTCGTTGCGAGCGCACTTCTCGAGGACCCATCTGCGGTCCGCCTGGGCGGTGCCGATGTCCTCACCCTGCTCTTCCTCGGCGTGGTCGGCACCGGCATCGCGTACTTGGTCTGGTTCGGACTGCTCTCGCGCGTACCGCTGGCGCACCTCGGGTCGGCGCTCTATCTCGTGCCGGTCGCCGGCGTCGCCGCGGACATCCTGGCCGGAGGCCGGGTCGATCCGGCGGAGCTGGTGGGGCTCGCGGTGATGCTCGCCGGCGTCGCGCTCGCGGCATGGCGGCCCGCGACCGGTGGTGGGGCGGTCGCGACCAGAGCCCCCGGCGGGGCCGCGCGGACGACCGAGCCTTCTTCGGCGCCGCTCAGCCGAGCCTCAGGCACCTCTCACTCGCCCGCGGCAGGCTGAACACATGGATGAGCGCTGGGTTCGGATCCCCATTCTCGACCTCGGCTGCGCCGGTGACACCGGGCGCCTCGAGCGCCGGCTGGCCCGGCAGCCGGGCGTGGTGGAGGTCGCGGTGAACCCGGCGACCGAGGCCGCCTACATCCGCTTCGACCCGCGATCCACGACGCCGGCCCGGCTTCGCGACGCCGTCGAGCGGGAGGGGTATCGCACTGCCGAGCCCGTGGCGGGCTGACGGAAAGCCCGCCAACCACGCCGATGCTGCTAGCCACCCGCAATCTCGCCCGCGACCGTACGCGCCTGGCACTGAGCGTGACCGGGGTCGCCCTGGCGGTCATGCTCATCCTGCTGCTCGGCGGATATCGGGCGGGGATCTACCGCCAGACGGCGACCTACCTCGATCACGTGCCGGGCTCGCTCGTGGTCGTAGAGCGCGGCGTCCGGGACTTCCTCGGTACCAACTCGATCCTGCCGCCCGGGGCGGCGCAGGCCGCGGCGACCACGCCGGGCGTCGCTCGTGTCGTGCCGGTGCTCTCGCAGTCGGCGATCGTCGAACTGCACGGGCGCAAGCAGCTCGCCCTGCTCATCGGGTACGAGCCGGGCCGGGGTGGCGGGCCCTGGAGCCTGGCGACGGGGCGCGAGCCCGCGGCCGATGGCGAGGTCGTGATCGACCGGGTGATGGCGAGTGAACATGGCATCGGCCTCGAAGACCGCATCACGATCCTCGACCGAGGCGAGACAGTCGTCGGCCTGGCCAGCGGCACCTCACTCTGGATCGGCTCCCTCGTGTTCGCCCGGGCGTCCACGATCGAGGCGCTGGTCCGGGCGCCCGGTGCGCGCAGCTTTCTCTTCCTCACCCCGGCGGCCGGCGTGTCCCCCGACGCGCTGCGGCTGCGCCTCGCCATCCCTGGTGCCGACGCCATCCTGAAGTCCGACATGATCGCCGCGGACCAGCGGCTCCTGGCCCGCGTGTACGACACGGCCATCGGACTCATGACCGCGATCGCCTTTCTGGTCGGCGTCCTGGTCGTCGGGCTCGTCGTGTACACGGCGACCGTCGAACGCCGCCGCGAGTACGGCGCCTTCAAGGCGATCGGCGCCCGAAATCGCGTCCTGTTCCGGATCGTCGCCCTCCAGGCGCTGGTCGCGGGGACTGCCGGGGCGGCGCTGGGCACCCTCCTGGCGGTCGCGGCCGGTTGGCTCCTCGTCGCGTGGCGGCCGCAGTTCCCGGTCGCGATCGAGCCGTCGGCCGTTGTCCTGGCGCTCCTGGCGAGCGTGGCCATGGCGGTGCTCGCCGCACTCGTCCCGGCCCGTGCGATGGCACGCCTCGCCCCGGCGGAGGTGTTCCGCTGATGGCAGCAACATGGGTGATGGCGCGCAGGAGCCTCACGGCGAACTGGCTCCGGCTGCTCGCGTCGGTCGGCGGCGTGGCACTCGCGCTGTCGCTCGTGCTCGCCCTCGACGCGATCGTGGCGGGCGTTTCGTCGCAGCTTACGAGCTACATCGACCGCGCGGGCGCCGACGTCTGGGTGGCCCAGGCGGGCGTGCGCAACCTCCACATGGTCGCCTCATGGCTGCCGGCATCGGACACGGCGGACGTGGCCGGCGTCAAAGGCGTGGTTGCGGTTACCCCGATTCTCTACGTCACCGACGCGATCTCGGCGAACGACCAGCGCGCGATCGCCTACG
Organism: Chloroflexota bacterium; assembly: GCA_021790375.1. Classification (GTDB taxonomy): domain Bacteria; phylum Chloroflexota; class Limnocylindria; order Limnocylindrales; family CSP1-4; genus JAJYNJ01. Next base: position 2,374 of record JAJYEB010000116.1, read on the forward strand.
TCATCGGGCTGCCGGGTGATGCGACCATGGGGCTGCCCTGGGAGATTGCCGAAGGCAAGGCAATCCCGGGACCTGGCGAGGCGGTCGTCGGGCGTGACTTCGCGCGCCAGGCGGGCGTCGGGATCGGCGGCCGGGTCACGATCCTGGGGCGCGATCTTCGGATCGTCGGCCTGTCCGAGGGCACCGGCAACCTCCTCAACGGCATCGCGTTCATCTCGGCGAACGACTTCGAGGCGGCCCGCGGCAGCGCCGGACTGGTCAGCTTCGTGCTGGTGCGCACGGCGCCCGGGACATCCCCCGATGCCGTCGCGTCCGCCATCGAGCGCACCGTGCCGGGGGTGAGCGCCCTCAGCCGGGGCGCCTTTGCCGCGGAAGAGCGCCGCCTCGTCATGCAGATGGCCGGCGACGTCATCGCCACGATGAACGGCGTCGGGTTCGTCGTCGGCCTGGCGGTCGTGGCGCTCACGGTCTACGTTGCCACTCTGGCACGGCGGCGCGAGTACGGTGTGCTGAAGGCGCTCGGCGCCCGTGCCCGGTTCCTGTACGCCGTCGTGCTCGCCCAGGCGGTGCTCTCGGTGCTGCTGGGCTTTGCCACCGCCGTCGTCTTCACGTCTGCCGTCGCGGCGGTCGTCCACGCGGTCGGCCTGCCCCTCGCCCTGGTGATCGACGTCTCCTCCCTGCTCAAGGTGGCGGCGTTCGGGGCCGTGATCGCCGCCATCGCATCGATCCTGCCCATCCGCCAGGTCGCCGGTATCGACCCGGCCGTCGTCTTTCGGAGAGGAGCCGTTCTGTGACCACCTGTACGCTCGAGGCGCGCGACGTCACCAAGCGCTACGGGGACGGCGAGGCGGCCGTGGTCGCGGTTCGGGGCGTCTCCCTCAGAGTGGAGCCGGGAGAGATCGTCCTCATCATGGGGCCCTCGGGCTCCGGCAAGACCACGCTCCTCTCGATGCTCGGCGCGTTGCTGCGTCCGACGGCAGGTACGGTCAGCCTGGATGGAACGGTGCTCTCGGAACTGTCCGAGGGCCGCCTACCCGACATCCGCCTGCACCGCTTCGGCTTCATCTTCCAGGACTTCAACCTGCTCTCGGCGCTGACCGTCTGGGAGAACGTCGCCATCGTGGCGGAACTCGCAGGGCTCAGGGGCCGCGCGGCCAGGGAGAGGGCGACGGCGATCCTGACCGAGCTCGGGCTCGGAGCGCGGCTCGACTTCCTCCCCGACCGGCTCTCGGGGGGCGAGAAACAGCGGGTGGCGATCGCCCGGGCCCTCGTGAACGACCCGGCGCTGATCCTCGCCGACGAGCCGACCGCCAACCTCGACTCGGCGATCGGGCACGAGATCATGCGGCTCCTGCGGGGCATCGCGAAGGAGCAGGGCCGCAGCGTCGTGATCGTCTCGCACGATCAGCGCATCCGCGACATCGCAGATCGGGTGCTGTGGCTCGAGGACGGGGCGTTCCAGGACGAGATCGCGCTCGCGGTCGATCCCGTGTGCGGGATGTCCGTGGAGCGCGAGCGGGCCGCGAGTGCCACGCGCGACGGCGCCCTCTTCTACTTCTGCTCGCGTGGCTGTCGTGCCGAGTTCCTCAACGGGCCGCCCTCTGCGTGACCGGCGGATGACCAGCCCTCTTCCTTCGCCCTCATCGAGCGCTCAGGCGTCCCTCATCCGTCCGTGATGTGATCGGCGTCGTCCGAGCAGCCGATCTAGTCCGTTGGCGCTTCCGACGACGGCATTCTGCTACAGATGAGTCATACTACTAATACGTAGTGATAATCCTTCCTCCCTCATCCGGCCACCCTCGGAGGGACGCGGCTCGGTACAAACGGGGGAATCATGGAGTGAGCGATGGGGCGAAGACGGTCAGGATCATCCCCCCAACGGGCGAGGGTCCGTACGCGGCCGTCGGGCGTGCGGGCGTCGGCGCCTGACATCGCAACCGGTAAAGCCGCCTCGCGCGCGACGGGTCCGGGAACGACACAGGGCGAGCCCGTCGAGCGGGAGGCGCTCGTCGTGACCCTCTGCTTCGACTCGGGCGAGGGGAGCGACCCGTATTCGGCGACCGTGCGCCTGCGCGGCAGGCGCGTGGGCAGTCGCGCGATGCCCGGGCCCGATGACACCTTCACCCACGAGGAGACGGTCGAGGGCGTCGTCCCGGGCGCCGGCACGTTGTCGGTCACCAGCTGGGTATACGGGCTGCTGCCCGGTGAGTGGACGGTGAGCGGGGAACTGATCCGCGCCGAGGCTCACGCCGGCGGGCAGCCGTCATCCTCCCGCTGGAAGCGTCCGAGTTCTCAGCCGATTCACCCCGCCGCCTGGTCGTGGCGCCGGTGGAGGCTGTCCGCGGGACAGCCCGCCCCGCTGAAGACACGGTGGGCGGTCGTGGCCCCTCTGGCCAGGATACCGGCCGTCATCCCCGGGAGCTGGCCGGCCTTGAGCGCTCTCGGTGCGCTCGTGGCGCTGAGCGTGCTCATGGCGATCCTTGCGCACGAGCGGGTTCCGATCGGCCGGTCGCTGATGGTGTCCCTCATCGCGGTGGGAGCGGGTCTGATCGGGGCGAAGGTGTGGTATGCGATCCTCCATCCCGGCCCGTGGCGCCAGAGGATCGGTGGCTGGGCGGTCGACGGGTTCCTGGTCGTGGCGCTCGTCGTGACCGTCGCCGAACTGCTCGCCTTCAACCTGCCGGCCGGCGTGTTCCTCGACGCGAGCGCGCCCGGCCTGTTCTTCGGCGTCGCGATCGGGCGGCTCGGCTGCTTCCTGACCGGCTGCTGCGCCGGGCGCTGCACCCGCTCCCGCTGGGGCGTGTGGTCATCGGATCGCCGGGTCGGTGCCCGTCGTGTTCCAACCCAGCTCATCGAATCTGCCGCAGGGCTCGTCATCGGCGTCGCGACCGCACTGCTCGTGCTCGACCATGCCCCAACTGTCCCCGGCGTTATCTTCGTGGCCGCGTTTGGCACCTACCTCGTCGTGCGGCAGTTCCTGCTGCGGCTGCGGGCGGAATCACGCCGGTACTCCTGGCGACGGAGTCTCATGGCCCGGGCGACGTCGTAGCCGCGCCGGCTGCGTGCGTCTGGGTGGCAGCGGTCGTCGCCCCGGCCCCGGGTCGCGGCGCGTGGGCGCGGTCTCTCTGCCGTTCCTTATGCGGCGCTCACGTACCCCTCAGCCGAGGGTGGTGTCATGCGAAGTCTCGCCCAACCGTTCAGGCGGAACCGGGCACTCGGAGCGAACGAATGCGAACGCAGCGCGGAGGTTCCCCCATGGAGGCACGCCGCAGCCCGGCTGGAGACGAACGAGGGCAGCTCCCCAACGATTCACGACAACTGGCGCTCCTGCTCTGGCCCGGGCTCGATCGGATCAAGCTCGCACGGACACGCGGTGAGCCGCGGCGGGTGGCCAGGCTGGTCGGGCGCCGGAGCGCTCTGCCTCGCGAGACGATCCTGCGCATGCTCGGCTGCGATCTCGAGACCCGGGACGATGAGCGCGAACCGGAATCTGCCGCGCTCGCCGGGGCCGCCCCCGGTGCGAGGTCGTGGTCCAGGCGCTCGGTCTTCTCACCCGTGCATCAGCGCTGACACCGGTGGCTCTCAGGTCGGCCGCGCATCGTGAGGGTCGACAGGACGGAGCGGGCGACCGCGCCGTCAGTGGAGGAGCACGTGCACGAGCATCCGGACCCGACGCCAGCAGTGGCGCAGCCGGCCACCGCGGTGCCGGCTCAAGAGTTGGGCCACGGCGACGGCCACTCCCTCCTCTGGATGGCGGTGTGCTGCGCGCCGATGGTGCTGTTCCTGGTCGCGATCGCGCTTGGCTGGTTCGCCATCCGGTAGCGGATGGCATCAACGGAGGTTCAACCATGACATTCATGACGTCGGCACGGCGGGGCGGACTGGGCAGGGGCGAGCGGATCGTCCGCGGCGTCCTCGGGGGCGGAGCGATGATCGCGGGTCTCGTC
>JAJYEB010000117.1:0-3500 GCA_021790375.1 Chloroflexota bacterium
GGCTACCTCATCGCGCTGGTGATCATGGTCCTCGCGGCCGTCTACCTGCGGCTGCTCGGGCGGCTGGGGAGGACCTGAGCGTGACCGCTGCACCCGCCGTGCACGTCCGCCACCGTGCGGGCATCGCCGTGCGCCTCCGGCGACTCGGCCGCGGCGCGTTCCTCTACGCGGCGATGATCGTGGCGCTCGTGGTGATCCTGGCGCCGTTCGCGTGGCTGCTGATCTCGAGCGTGGCGGCGCCGGTCGACCTGCTGGGCCGTCCCCTCAGCTGGATCCCGGCCCACATCGGCCTCGACCGCTTCGCGGCGCTGACCGTGGGGAGCTCGCCCGACGACAGCGCGCTGAGCTTCCGGGCGGCGCTGGTCAACAGCTCGATCATCGCGTCGAGCGTGACGCTGCTCTCGATGGCGGTGGGCACGCTGGCGGCGTATGCCTTCGCGCGGCTCCGCTTCCCCGGCCGCAGCTGGCTGATCCTCGCCTTCATGGCGACCTACATGCTGCCGCCGATCGCCCTGATCCTGCCGCTGTACCAGATCATGAGCGCGCTGCACCTGCGGGACACGCCGCTGGCGCTCATCATCATCTACGCGTCGTTCGTCACCCCGTTCGTGATCTGGATCATGCGGGGCTACATCGAGACGATCTCCTCCGAGCTGGACGACGCGGCACGGGTCGACGGCTGCTCGCGCCTGGGCGTGCTGGTGCGGGTGATCGTGCCCGTGGCGGCGCCGGGGCTGGTCTCGACCGGGCTGCTGGCCTTCCTGATGGCCTGGGACGAGTTCCTGTACGCCCTGATCATCACGCAGACCAACGCGTCGAAGACGCTCCCGGTGGCGATCAACGACTTCATCGGGCGCCACGGTGTCGACTTCGGGCTGCTGGCGACCGGCGGGGTGATCGCGGCGCTGCCGCCGGTGATCATCGCCTTCGTGTTCCAGCGCTACATCGTCGCGGGGCTGACCGCGGGGAGCGTCAAGGGATGAGCGCGGTGGATCTCGTGGGGAGGGCCGCAGGCCCGCACCTGACGGCGGCCGCGACGGCGCGCCTTCGGCGGCTCCTCCCGGACGGTCCCGACGAGATGGGCCGGGAGCTGTCCCAGGGGTCCGAAGCGGTCGCCGCGACGCTGAGGCTCCTGGGCGAACACGCGCACGAGCTCGAGGCCAGTCTCGACGCTGCCGAGCGGCTGGTGCTGCTCGGAACCGGCGCCTCGCTGGCCATGGCCCGTGCGGCGGCGCCATCGTGGCGATCCCGTGAACGTGCCGGGTCGCGCCGCCGGGCGGTGCTGGTGCGCGAGTCGACCGAGGCGGTCTTCGGGGGAGTCGATGGCGACGCGTTCCGGCCGGGCGACCTGGTCGTCGCGATCTCGCAGTCGGGGAGCAGCCCCGAGACGCTCGCGGCGGCCCGCCTCGCGGTCGACGCGGGCGCCCGGGTCCTCGCGGTCACCGCGCACGAGGCCTCGCCCCTGGCCGCGGTGGGCGCGGCCACGGTCGTGCTGCCGATCGACGAGGAGCGTGGTGCCGCAACGAAGTCCGAGCTGGCGACCCTGGCGGCTCTGCTCGGGCTCGCCGGCGGCCTCACGGCGGATCCGGCCGGGATCGTTGCTGCCCGCTCGTGGCTATCCGGCCTCGTCGAGTCCTGGGAAGCGGTCCTGCCGGCCGTGACACGCCTGGCCGCCGCCCGTCGGACGTGGATCATCGGGCTCGGGCCCACCGCGGGCCTGGCGCATGCGGGATCCCTGCTGTGGCATGAGAAGGTGCACCGGCAGGCGGTGGGTGCGACCGTCAGCGAGTTCCGGCACGGACTGGTGGAACCCGTGGGGCCCCGCGACGCCGCGCTGGTCATTGCCCCCTGGCCGTGCTCGCCCGGTCTCGGGGGCTACCTGGAGCTGCTCGTCGGGGAGCTGCGGCAGCTGGGGGCCGCGGTCGTCTGGCTCGACACCGGTGTCCCGGGCGGCCTCGCGCCGGCCGGCACGGAGATCGTCCCGTTGCCGGCCGCGCCGACGCCGGACGCGATCTTCGGCGCCGTGCGACTGCTGGGCGCCACGCTTCGCCTGCAGCAGCTCGCGCGCGGAACGGCTCACGCGGCTGGCACCTACGTGGATGGGTTCCGGGTGCTGCGCCGGATCGTGCAGGCCGCGCCGGATCGCTTCGGCTGATCGCCCGAGGGCGGTGGGGCCATGGCCGCGCCGAAGGCTCGCGCCCCCCATGGGAAGGCGCCCGGCCGGAGGTGATCGGCCGGGCGCGTCGGCTCGTGCTGCGCGGGTCGGTCACGCGGGTCGGTCAAACGATCCCTGGCGTGGCGACCGTCCTGTGGATCAGGAGTTGCCCGGGGTCGTGGAGGTCGGGTTGCCCTGCGGGGTCGCCGCCTTCGCGGGCGGAGCCGCACGGACCATGGAGGCGGTGAACGGACCGGCGGCCCCGGTGGTGCTGGTGCCGAAGACCACGGCACGGTCGCCGGAGATCAGCTGCGAGAGCTGGGCCGCGGCTCCCCCATACCGGATGTGCGTGGAGCTCGTCACCGCGAACGTGGTGCTGACACCATCGGGGGTCTGGACCGTCAGGCTCGACGCCCCGACCGCCGTGACGGTCCCACGCTCGTAGTGGAGCGTCTCGAAGCCCGTCTTCGTCCGGAACGTGACGTCGCCGCTGAAGGAGCGGCGGACGAGGACGTTCACCAGCGCACGCAGCGTGGGACGCCTGGCCGGCGTGGCCACCGCCGGTGTGGTCGCCGTGGTCGCGGCGGTGAACACGGAGGCCGAACCTGCCGGCTGGCTGGCGGTCGTCGCCGCGGTGCTGCCGGCGGTGCTCCCCGCCGCGCCGTTCATCGCCATCGTGACGCCGGCACCGAGCGTGCCCACCAGCAGGATGCCGGCGGCAGCTGCGAGCAGCCGGGCCCGGTGGCCTCGAATGGACTCGAACATGACCTGGGACCTCCATGCGTCTGACGGACTGGGCCGGTGGCCGGCCCCACGGCCGGGCTCCGGGTTGGGTTGTCGAGGCCAAGCCTGGGCGCCGGCGATCAAGAACGGGTCAAGGTCGGCCGCCGTTCGACCGTCGGCGCTGGCTGCCACACTGTGCCGCCCGGCCGGGATCGCGAACGCATCAGAGGGCGTGAAGGTCCTGATCGACCCAGCTCAGTCGGCGAGGCGCGCGAGGGCGGCCCGCGCATCGTCGGGATCTGCCCCGACCGACCACGCAGGGTGCCCCTCGTCCCGGAGAGCCACTATCGAACCCAGCCCTTTGCGCTCCTGGGGTCTCAGTTCGTCACGCACTGCCTCGACGTCCTCGACAAGTGAAAGGAGGCGGACGAGGTCCTCGACGTCGCGGAGCGTCCGTCGTGCCTGACAGGCACGCACCTTCGTGACGATCCCCCCGGCGAGGGAAGGGATCGGGAGTTCGCAGGCACCGACGCCGACGATCTCGACCGCGACCTGGCGGCGTGTCTCGAGGGCTCGGCGGCCCCCGGGGATCTCCGTCGTCGTCAGCGGAGGGATCGTGTGA
>JAJYEB010000117.1:3510-6293 GCA_021790375.1 Chloroflexota bacterium
GACCGAGATGATCGGGCGCGAGAAGGTCGACCTGGGCGCGTCCACGGACGAACCGATACGGATGTTCGGCAGACAGTTCGAACCCGGCCTGGACGAGTTGCTGGGCGGCCAATCGCGTCGCGCCGACGAGGACACGAGCGTCGACGATCACGTCGACGTCACCGGTCGTGCGCCCCGACGATCGGCCGTGCTCGAGCTCCAAGAGCATGATCATCTGGGCGCCGACAAGGACCCAGGGCCAGTCGCGAAAGAGTCCCGCCACCTCCAGGGTCGTGGCCCAGACCGCTTCCTCCGCGTCGCTTCCCGGGACGATCCGAACGGTCAAGGCCTCGACAGGACCCCGCGTGCAATCTGCTGGCTCCGCGGGTCCCGGTCCTCCGCGAGATCGAGCGCGATGGCGGTCCGAGGGGCAATCGGCTCCTGGAGCCACCCGCGTACCTCGTCGGGGACGACGCGCAGGATCACGTTCGGTCTCGCGTTCGGCCTGAGTCGGAAGCGCGCAACGAGCCGATCGGCGGTCTTACGGTCGAGATAGAGCTCGAGTGGCGCGTCGGATGCGACGAGCCCGAGGCCCGCCGCCGCCGCGTTGCGAGCTCCCGTGCGGACGACGTCAGGATCGGCCTCGATGCGGGGCAGGTCGGAACTGTGAGCCCGGAACCCACCGCGCTCGGCGCGGTCGGCGAACCGGGCGCGCATCGACCACAGGTCACGCTCCCGCAGGAGCCGGCGCAGCTTCGACATCGTGGAGGGATCCAACCCAGGCGGGTTGTCGCTGGCGGCAAGCAGCAGGAGGGCCCAGGCCCGGCGAGGACTGAACGGGCGCCCAGCGGTCGAGGCGCCGGCAATGCGTGCCTCGACCCCGTCGCGATCGATGAGGAGCCGACCGCCGATTCGCTCGGCGCGCAGGCGATTCTCCCTGACGAGCGAGTAGACGCGACGCGGCGTGACGCCGAGTCGCTGCGCGGCCTCGGCCGGGGAGATGAAGGTCACGCCGTTTGCCTGAATCATTCCTGTACGAGAATAATTCAGGCAATCACCCTGGGTCAAGAGCGGTTCGCCACATGCGGACCCATGACCGCTGTCTGCCACCCTGCCCGCCGGTGCATACTCGGGCCGGGCGATGGAGGCCCCTGCGGGAAGGAGCGCAATGGAGCGGCTGAGACACCGGTGAGCGCGGCCTTCCGCTTCCTGCACGCCGCCGACCTCCACCTGGACAGCCCCTTCGGCGGCCTGGCCGAGGCGGCACCGCCGGGGATCGCGGCCGCAGTGCGCCGTGCGACCCTGGGATCGTGGCGCCGGATCGTCGAGCTGGCGGTCGCCGAACGCGTGGACTTCGTGCTGGTCGCCGGCGACGTGTTCGACAGCGACGAGCGCACGATCCGCGGCCAGCTGGCGTTCGTCGACGGGCTCCGGGCGCTCGACGAGGCGGGGATTCCGTCGTTCGTGGTGACCGGCAACCACGATCCCCTGTCCGGCTGGGAGCCCTCACTCGCCTGGCCGGCGGGTGCGTACCGGTTCGGGGCGGGGCCTGTGGAGTGGCGGCCCGTGGTGCGCGACGGTGTCGAGATCGCGCGGGTTCATGGCGTCAGCTACGGCGTCCGCGACGTGCGCGAGAACCTGGCCACGCGGTTCCGGAAGGAACCCGGCAGCCCCTTCTCCATCGGCCTGCTGCATGCCAACGTGGGCGGGCAGCAGGGCCACGAGAACTACGCGCCGTGCTCGGTCGCCGACCTGGTCGGGTCGGGGATGGACTACTGGGCGCTCGGCCACGTGCACCGCCCGCAGGTGCTGCGCGAGGTCGCCCCGACCATCGTCTACGCCGGCAACCCGCAGGGACGCGATGCCGGCGAACTCGAGCCGCGCGGCGCGATGCTGGTGTCGGTGGACCGCGCGGGTCGCGCCGAAGTCGAGCTCCGGGAGCTGGACGAGATCCGCTGGGTGCACCGGGCGATCGACATCGCGCGGTTCCCGGACCTAGACGCGCTGCTGGGCGGGCTCGAGCTCGAGCTGAACGCCGCCACGGCAGGGGCGGGCCGGTCGGTGATCGCCCGGATCGAGCTGACCGGGTTCGGGCGCCTGCACGCCGAGCTGCAGCGGCCCGACGCCGTCCGGGATCTGCGCGAGCGCCTGGTCGACCGGCTCGCCTCGCGGGAGCCGTTCGCCTGGCTGGCGGACCTGCAGGATGCGACGCGGCCGGAGGAGGCCCGCGCGATCGCGCGGGCCGGCGACTTCCTGGGCGAGCTGGAGGCCGTGGTCGGGTTTGCGCTGGCACGGGCCGGAGTCGACCCATCCGCCCCGGGCGATGCGGACGCGCCGGTCGTGTTCGATGTCGATGCGGTCGTCGACGAGCTCTTTGCCAGTCCGCAGGTGGCGGCGGCGGTCCGCTCGTCGGCGATCGGGGAGTCCCGCCTGCGACGCCCGGATGCGACTGCCCGCGGCGATCTCCTGCAGCGGGCCCACCGGCGCATCGTCGACGAGCTGGCGGGACGGGAGTAGGCGTGCGCATCGATCGGATCCGGATCGACGGGTTCGGGCGGGCCACCGAGGCGGACCTGGACCTGGCGCCCGGCGTGACGGTCGTGAGCGGCCTGAACGGCACGGGCAAGACCACGCTGAACGCGTTCATCCGGGCGATGCTGTTCGGGTTCGGGCCGGGGGCATACCCGGCGATCCGGGGCGGCCGGCGAGGCGGTCACCTCGACGTGGCACTGGCGGACGGCCGGCGGATCCGTGTCGAGCGGCACGGCGAGCACGGTGGCCGCGGCGACCTGCGCCTCCTCGAC
>JAJYEB010000118.1 GCA_021790375.1 Chloroflexota bacterium
GGCTTCACCGCGTATCCGTTGTGGAGCGCGGCCGCCGCCACAGGCGCCGAGCTCCTCTGGCGGGCCAAGGGCAACGCGCTGCTGCCGGTGCTGGCGCGCCATCCCGACGGCTCGTATGCGTCCGAGCTCGTGGCCGCCGACGATCGCCATCGCGAGCACCCGCTCCCGGTCCGGGTGGTGGAGTACGGGCTCGATGATCCGGGGCGCCCCGCATCCGAGGAGACCCGCTATCGCCTCCTCACCACGCTCCTCGATCCGGCGGCCGCCCCGGCGCCTGAGCTCGCCGCCCTGTATGCCGAGCGCCCGGAGATCGAGTCCGCGCTCGACGAGCTCAAGACCCACCAGCGGGGGCCACGCCTGGTGCTGCGCTCGCGCACGGTGGAGGGCGTCTACCAGGAGGCCTGGGGGTTCTGCTGCGTGCACTACGCGCTGCGGGCGCTCCTGGCGGCCGCCGCCGACGACGACCACCTCGATCCCGACCGGCTCTCCTTCACACGAGCCCTCCACGCCGCCCGGCGCAGCGTGCGCCAGGGGTCGTCCGGGGGCGTCGGACTGGCGCGTGCCGTGCGACGGGCCATCGGCGAGATCCTGGCCTGCCTGCTCCCGCCCCGCCGCCTGCGCGCGGCGGCCCGGGTGGTGAAGCGCAAGATGTCGAAGTTCGGCGTCAAGCGCGCCGTTCACCGGGGCTGGCCCTGCCCGACCCTCTCACCGGCCGACGCAGTCCGGGTCCTCGCTCCACCCTAAGTTACTGGTATTGGGGCTAGCCAACGCTTGAGACCTCGCGCCGCCTGGCTGCTGGCCGTCGCGCTGCTGGTCGCGGCGTGTGACGGCGGACGCGCGGCGCCCACTGCTACCACCACCCCGTCCGAGACCCCGTCCCCCGTCGCCGCGGCACCGAGCCCTGGCTTGGGTCGCGGGTCCGCGGAGACGTTGCCCCAGTCCGTGCCGCCGCCAGCGGACCCGGTCGCCCTCGCCGAGCGTCTGCGCGGCGCCACCCCCACGCCGGTGACGCCCGCGCCGGTCGGGGGGCGGCAGGCGGGCGAGCAGGCACAGTTCTTCCTCCTGCTCGCGGAGCCGCCATCCGTGGAGCCGGTCCGCGCGCAGCTCCGAGCCGTGTCGGAACACGCCTATCTCTACACGACCACGTTGTCTGGATGGAGCGATCAGGAGGCGCGGTCGGCCCTCGACATCTTCGAGTCCGACGTCTATCCCACCGTTGCCCGCTGGTGGGGTCCACCGCTGGCGGGCCCGGATGGAGACCCGCACGTGACCATCCTGGTCGCGCCGCTCAACGGGGTGGGTGGCTACGTAACGGGCACCGACTATCTGCCACGATCGATCGACCGCTACTCCAACGAGCGGTCGATGCTCTATCTCGAGTCGTCGGTACGCCCGGCGTCGCGGTCGCAGTGGGCGGGGCTTGCGGCCCACGAGCTCCAGCACCTGGTGCACTACGCTCGCAACCCGCACGCGGACGCCTGGTTCAACGAGGGCATGTCGGAAGTGGCGCGTTCGGTCGTGCAGACGGCCGGCGTGTTGCCGTGGACGCCCGTTTCGCTGCCCGATGTCCAGCTCAATGATTTCTCCGTCGAGCAGGATGGCGAAACCCACTACGCCGCCGCGGCGGCGTTCTTGCTCTACGCCCTGTCGCGTCTCGGTGGGTTGGGCACCGTGAGGCCGCTGCTGGACCAGAAGCTGCCGGGCGTGGACGCGCTGGCGCGGCCGCTCGCCGAGCGCTCCTCCGGGAAGTTCGACGACCTGTTCGCCGATTGGCTGGTGACGAACGTGACCGGCGAGCTGCGCCCGTCGGACGGCGCTCGCGCGACCGGCCCGCCCGAGCGCTCACCCTCGCTGGCGTTCGGCGCGAGTGAGTCCGGGCAGGTTCATCAGCTCGGCTGGAAGACGTACCTCATCGCGGACCCGCGGCCCGGGGAGACGGTGGCCCTCAGCGGTTCTCCCGAGGTGCAGCTCGTGCCGACGTCAGCGCACTCGGGCAACGGTTTCTGGTTCAGCGGCCGGGGTGACGGCATGGACGCCACGCTGACCCGCTCGCTCGATCTGCGCACCGTCAGCGGCCCCGTCACCCTCGACTTCTGGGCCTGGTACCAGCTCGAGAAGGACTGGGACTGCGCCTACGTCGAGGTGTCGGACGACGGCGGCCGGCGCCGACGACACCTGACGTCGGCCGGGTCTCCCACGACCACATGCTCGGGTCCGCTTGCCGAGGCGCGTCACGAGGCGTTGGCGCGCGCAGGTGGGCGGATGTCCAAGCGAGCCGACGCCACGCCGTGACGTCGGCCGAGGGCGCCGCGAGGACGCCCACCGTTCGACAGTCGCCGGGAGCTAACATCAGACGCCCTCTCAGGGCGTGGCTCGGCGGTCAGCGAGGAACTGCCTCGACGATTCCGATCGGCGCGGGCAACGGTTTGGCGGACGTGAGCTCGAATCCGGCCCGTGCGAGCAGGGTCCTGAACTCCTCCTCCGTGCGCTCGCGTCCTCCGAGCGCCACCATCATGTGCAGATCGAACCACTTCGAAGGGTGAGGATCGTTGCCCGGTGTCATCACCGCGTCAGCGATGACGAGCTTGCCGTGGGTGGGGATCGCGGCCCGGCACCGCTCGAGGATCAGGAGCGCCTTGTCGTCGGGCCAGTCGTGCAACACGTTCTTCAAGATGTAGACGTCGCCGCCGGCGGGGATCGATCCGAAGATGCTGCCCGACATCACCTGAGTGCGATTGTCGAGGCCCTGGGAGGCCAGGTAGCGCCGGGCGCTGTCTGCGACGGCAGGGAGGTCGAAGAGGATCCCTCGCGCGGCGGGGTTCCGGGCGAGGATGGCCGCCAGCAGCGTGCCTTCCCCTCCGCCGACATCCACGATGGTCGTGAACGGGCTGAAGTCGTAGGCATCGACGACCAGCCGAATGTTTCCGGCGCCCAGGGCGGTCATCGCCCGGTTGAACCGTTCCCCCACGTCGGGGTGCTGCTCGAAGTAGCCCCAGACATCGGTGCCGTTGGCGGCCGCGAACGACGGCTCGCCTGTTCGTAGCACCGACATCAGCTGTGTCCAGGCCAGGACGTTCCCGTCGTGGACTGCGTAGATGACGTAGTCACGCGCTGACATCGGCGCGTCGCTGCGCAGCGCTTCCGACAGTGGTGTGTTCTGGAATCGGCCCGTCTCGTCTTGGCGGAAGATGCCGCGGCTGGCGAGCCCACGCAGCAAGCGCAGCAGCGAACGCGCGTCCGTGGACGTTGAAGTCGCCAGCTCCTCGGCCGTCTTCGGAGCCTGTGCCACCAGGTCGGCGATCCCGAGCTCGGCAGCGGTCTGCAACGCCTTGGCAACCATGAAGCCTTGGACCAGTTGCATCAGCACAACCTGGGCTGGCGGGGTCGGTGGTTGATCGAGAACCATCAGCGTCCTCCATCCTGATTCGATTCGGGCATGTGGGCTGGTCCTCCAATCTGCGGTTCCGTGTTCGGCCTTCTCCTCACGTGTGCAGGGTCGCCGTCAGGCTGCTGGGTCCCGTGCCGTCGCTGAGGCAGGCGCACGGATGAGCGCGATGGCGGCGGCACACGGCTACCCCTCGTAGTGCATGAGCACCATGGCCACGAGGATGAGCAGGAAGGCCGCCAGCTGGATCAGCGTGTAGCGCCGCACCTGCCCGATGAGCCGCGCCTGTTCCTCGGGCGTGGTGGCGCCAGGGATCCGCGCCACGGCCGGGGTCAGGACCCATTCGCCGAAGGCGAACAGCCCGACCGCCAGCAGCAGCGAGGCCAGCCAGGTGAGCCCGTAGGCCGTGCCGACCAGGGCCGAGGGGCTCTGCACCGGGCCGAAGACGGTGCCCCGCAGCGCCCCGAGCACGATCGTGGCGACGGCCGCCCGCGGCTCGAGTCGTGCGGCGATCGGCCCGATCCGCTGCCCGAGCTCGCGCTGGCCGGCCGGCGACATCGCCATCACCGCCGGCATCAGGACGAAGTCGGTGAAGAGCGTCGAGCCGAACCAGAAGATGGCGAACAGGATGTGGAGCCACTGGACGCTCGCCTCGAGCCAGACCATCGTCCTCTCCTCCCTCGCTGCGGATCCCCATGGCCGGGACACACGGTCCTCGGCGGGATGGGTCCCACCGTCACCGTCAGGCCGATCGCCGCTCGGCCGAGGATCCTCGATCAGTTGGCCGGGGTCACGCGGATGAGCGTCGACTCTCCCGGCTCGAAGGGATCGGGGATGACGATCGGCGTGCCGGTCACGGGCAGCAGGAGGCCCAGGTCGCTCAGGCAGAACGACGGCGGGAATCCCGAGGAGCCCTTCATCTCGCGCACCGCCAGGCAGACGTCCACGTAGCCGGGGACCGGCTCGGACCAGCTGGTGGGGTGGAGCTGGTAGACGGTCTGCCCGTTGTCGGCCGAGAACGCCACGTTGCCGCCGGCGCTGCCGTCGGCGAACAGCGACCCGCCGCCCCACACGCCTTGCCCCAGGTCGGTGTAGGTGAAGGTGTAGGCGACCCTGGAGCTGCCGCCGGCATATGCCGCCTGGCTCATCGATGCGGCGAGCAGCAGAGCCCCGAGCAGAGCAGGCATCTTCTTCATCGGAGGACCTCCTATGTCCAGTCGTGCAGAGCGACAGGCCGATTGAGCGTCAGGCCGGGACGGCCCTCTGGGTGGCATCAGCGCGGGCAGGTAGCGCGGCCCCGTCGGCGGGGAAGACCGCGCCGCAGGCGAGCACCCACACGACGAAGAGGCCGGCGCCGAGCGGGAAGTTCATGGGTCCGCCGGGAGCCGTGAAGCCCGACGTGCCCAGGATCGTGACGGTCTCGACCGCCTGTTCCACCACGAGCAGGACGGTCAGCCACCCGAACCACGACGGCGCCGTGTTGTCGTGGCGCATCCACGCCCAGGCGATCGGCGCGGCGAAGAGGAGGACGCCGGCGGTCAGCATCGGCCCGACGTACGCCGTGACATCGAGGAGCGTTCGCGCGGTGCGGGGGTCGAGCTGATCGGGGTGCAGCGCGGGGGCGACGGACAGCACCTGCCAAACCGTCTGCGCCATGATGTAGGCGGCGCCACCGAGGAGGAGCACGTCGCGAGCCGCGCCGCGGACCTGGCGGCGGAACCACGCCACCAGGACCCCGAACGGCAGCAGGGCGATGATCGTGAGCCATGCCGAGGCCCGGATCGCGGCGCCATCGCCGCGGAAGTACGCGGCGGCCTGGTCGCCTGTCGCGTTGACATCGGGTGGCCGGGCTCCGACCACCAGATGTCCCACGATGAGCAGGACGGCGAATGCAACCGCGGCGAGCAACGGCCACCGTCGCCAGAGACCGGATCCTGATCCCATGTCGAGTTACCTCCCTTGTCGCGTTCGTGCCGGGGGTGAAGGCCTGGCGCCGCGGTCCGTGGCTTCGACGAGAGCCGTGGGGCCTTCCTCGAACCCGGTGCGGCGAACGATGCGCCCTTGCTCGTCCAGCTCCCACACCACGATGCGGGCCAGCTCCATCTGGTCTCCAGCCGGGAGTTGGGTCTGGGGCTGGTCGATCTGAGTCCCCCTCCAGGCCGCACGGACTGCGACCACGTCGCCCGCCACCAGGGCGTCGGTGACGACGACCCGCATGTCGGGGCTCGCCCGCCGACACGTGCGCGCCCACGCTCTGGCCCCTTCGACCCCGCTCGGCAGCCCGGGTGCCGTGTCGGCGTCGACGAAGTCGGGACTCAGCTGGTGCTCGAAGTCCTGAAGGTCGCCCTCCCAGAACGAACGGTAGTGGTCTTCGACCAGCCGGATCTTGTCGCTGTCGGACAGTGCCATCGATGGGCTCCCGGGTTGCTCGCGTTCGGCTGAGGTCAGCCAACCACGAAGGAGCCCGGCGCGGGGATCGACAAGCGATACGGTTTGCGATACAGCTCAGGCCGACTCGCTGATCAGCCGACGAAGCTGTTCGGGGTCACGCGGCAGCAGTCGTCCCTCGGCCACCAGCAGAGCGTCACGGGCTCCCAGGACCTGCTGGGTCCGGGCGCGGTGCGCCGCGTAGGGCGCCACGGCGAGCGGGAACAGCGGCATGCCAAGGTGCTCCAGCCACTCCTCCACGACCCCGGCGAGGCGGGCGGACACCTCGTGCCTCCCGGCGCGGCTGAGCGCGTTGGCCACCGTCGTCAACCGGAACACCGCGTACGCCCCGGCCCCGGCCCCGGCCATGCCAGCGACCGCATCCAGGCCACACTCGATGGCGGCGTCGGTG
>JAJYEB010000119.1 GCA_021790375.1 Chloroflexota bacterium
CTGGCGCGCCGGATGGGAGGTGACCTCGACGTCACGTCCGCGGCGGGGTCAGGGTCGGCGTTCGTGGTCGCGCTGCCCGCCGCCGAGAGCACCGCACCGACGCTCGTCGCCGCCGCGCTCGCGCGGGCCATCGCTCGCGAGGAGGCCGGCGGGACCTCCCCGTCGGGCCGACCCGATCAGTCGGACCGGGCCGACCCGTCAGGCGCGGGCTCGAGACCGTAGCGGGACCGGTCGCCCTCCACAACGGGCGCGGCCCGCCGCCTCGGGCGAGGCCCGCCGCCTCCGGCCGGCCCGAGTTGTCCACAATCGTCCGGCCGGCTCGCGGTTCGTGGATAACCTGCTTGATTCGCGACGTCCCCCCGGCCAAGACTCGCGGTTGCACCGGAGGCCGAGTACGGTAACGCGGCTCGCAGGTAGACCGGGAGACCGGCCGAAGAACCGGGCGAGCTGCGGAAGACTGAAAGGCTGGGAGGTGCCTTCGAACTCGCGACGCCGGAGGGTCGAGCCACCCCCGGTACGGGATGCGCCCTGGAGGGGACGCAGGCCGGACCCGGACCGCTCCCTTCCGGCGTCGCTGCCGTCCGGCGGCCCCACCGCGTCCGAGGCGCCCCCGCGGACCCTCGGCGAATCACCCCGACCCGCCCTCCCGGCGGACGCCGCCGCCCTTCCACCCGCGGGTCCGGCGTTCGACGTGGTGCTGGCCCGCGCACTGGACGAGCTCGCGCTGGACCTGACGCCGGGCATGCGGGCCGGGATCGAGGCGCAGGCTCGCCTGCTGGTCGCGTGGAGTCCGTTCGTGAACCTCACCGCGATCCGCGATCCCGGAGCGATCGCCCTCGAGCACGTCGCCGACAGCCTGGCGGCCGTCCCGGCGCTCCTCGACCGGCTCGCGGCGCGCCGCCCGCCCCGCCGCCCGGTCGGCCTGCTGGATCTCGGGAGCGGCGCCGGCTACCCGGGGCTGCCCGTAGCCCTCGCGGTCCCCGTGGCGCACGCCACGCTGGTCGACTCGGTCGCCCGCAAGGCGGCGTTCCTGGAGACGGTCGCCGCGGCAGCCGAGCGCGCGTCCCGGACGGCCGGGGAGGAGCCTCCGACCGTGCGCGTGACCAGGGCCCGCGCGGAGGAGCTGGGGAGGGCTCCCGACCAGCGCAACCACTGGGAGATCGTCACCGCGCGCGCCGTGGCCGCCCTGCCGCTGCTGGCCGAGCTGGCGCTGCCGCTCGTCCGGCCCGGCGGCCTCTTCGTGGCCTGGAAGCGCGACGGCGGCGATGGAGCCTTGGCGGCCGAGATCGCGGCGGCCGCGCCGCTGCTCGAGGAACTCGGGGCGGACCCGAGCCCGGTGGTCGAATCGATCCGGCTGACGGGCCTGCTGGACCATCGCCTCGTGTTCATCACGAAGCGGCGCGCGACACCCGAGCGGTGGCCTCGCCGGGCTCCCGGCAGGCGCCGCCTGCTACCCTGAGCCGATGCGCGTCGCGCTGATTTCGGACGTCCACGGAAACCTCGCGGCCCTCGACGCGATCCTCCAGGCGCTGTCGCCGTTCGACGCCGTCTGGCACCTCGGAGACGTTGTCGGCTACGGGCCCGCGCCGGTCGAGGTCGTGGGGCGGCTGGAGGCGGAGGGCGCCCTGGGCGTCCGTGGCAACCACGACGCAGCGGCACTCGGCGAGATCGACACGGAGTGGTTCAACGACGCTGCGCGCATTGCGGTCGAGTGGGCGGCGCGACAGCTGACCGACGGCGCGAGCCGGTGGCTGAACGAGAACCCGCACACCAGGGTCGACGGGGACTTCACCCTGGCCCATGGCTCGCCCCGCGACCCGCTGTGGGAGTACCTGTATTCCACCGCGCTCGCCCGCGCCAACTTCGCGGCGTTCGACACGCCGTACTGCCTGGTGGGGCATACCCACGTGCCGCTGGCGTTTCGCGAGACCGGCGGGCGCATCGAGGCGATCGCGCCACGCGACGGGACCACGCTGCAGCTCGACGGGCGGCGCACCATCGTCAACCCCGGAGGGGTCGGCCAGCCCAGGGACGGCGACCCGCGTGCCTCCGGTGCCCTCCTCGACACGACGGCCGGCACCATCACCTGGCGACGGGCCCCGTACGCCATCGCCGTCACCCAGCAGGCCATGCGTCAGGCCGGCCTCCCCCAGCGACTCATCGACCGCCTCGACCTGGGGCTCTGAGGAGGGCGCGGGCTGGACGAGAAGGGACGGGAGGGAGACAGGAGCGCCGGTTCGTCGGGTCCGCTGGGGGGCCGGAAGCTCGGCGACAGGCGCGTCCGTGTCGCGCGCCCCCAGGCCGAGTACTTCCGCTACGCGGGTCCCGGGATCGTGCGGGCCAAGCCCAAGGCCGAGGCCCCCACGACGGAGCTCGGCCGGACGTACGCGCGGATCCGTCGCACCCTGATCGGCTCCCCCCTGGCGACCGAACAGGAGATCGAGGAGCGCCTCACCAAGAAGAAGGCGCTGGCGATCCTCAGCTCCGACGCGATCTCATCGAGCGCCTACGCCTCGGAGGAGATCCTCAACATCCTCGTGCTGGCCGGGCTGGCCGCGCTGTCGCTGACGCTCCCCCTCGCCATCGGCATCGCGGCGCTCCTGGCGATCGTGGCCACCAGCTACCGGCAGGTGGGTTACGCGTATCCGTCCGGCGGCGGCGCCTATGCGGTCGGGAGCGCCAACCTTCCCAAGGTCTTCGCCCTGATCGCGGCGGCCGCGCTGCTGATCGACTACGTCATGACGGTCGCCGTCTCAACGTCCTCCGCCATCGAACAGATCTATTCCGCGTTCCCGTCGGTCTACCCCGTGCGCGTCGAGGTCTGCGTGCTGGCCATCGGCCTGATCCTGCTGGGCAATCTTCGCGGGGTGCGGGAGTCCGGGAACATCTTTGCGCTCCCCACGTACATCTACATCGGTTCCGCGCTCTTCGTGGTGGGCGCGGGCCTGCTCAAGGCGGTCGTCCTGCACGACCCGGCCGCAGCCGGGTACCAGGCCGCTGCAGTCATGGCGCACGAGCCCCCGGGCGGCTACCAGGCGCTGACCCTCCTGCTCGTACTGCGCGCCTTTGCCGGCGGCTCCGTGGCGCTCACCGGGACGGAAGCGATCGCGAACGGGGTTCCGGCCTTCAAGCCGCCCGAGGCACAGAACGCCGCCCGCACCCTGATGGCGATGGCTGCGCTGCTGGCCGTGATCTTCATCGGGGTCACCGCGGTCGCCGTCTCCTACGGGATCCTGCCCAGCGCCACG
The DNA here is from genome assembly GCA_021790375.1 of Chloroflexota bacterium. Lineage (GTDB taxonomy): Bacteria > Chloroflexota > Limnocylindria > Limnocylindrales > CSP1-4 > JAJYNJ01. Next base: position 3,249 of record JAJYEB010000119.1, read on the forward strand.
GAATCGGTGCCGGCCCTGGTCGCGCGGGCATCCGTCGGCACGGGGCCGATGTTCTATATCTTCCAGGCTGCCGCGGCGCTGATCCTCATCCTGGCTTCCAACACCAGCTTCAACGCGTTCCCGCGCCTGGCCGCGATCCTCGGGGAAGACGGGTACTTCCCGCGCGCCTTCGCCTTCCGCGGTGACCGGCTGGCGTTCTCGACCGGGATCTTCGCGCTGGCGACAGTGGCCGCGACGCTGCTGGTGGTGTTCAAGGCCGACACGTCCGCCCTGATCCCCCTCTACGCGGTGGGGGTCTTCGTGAGCTTCACGATCTCCCAGGCCGGCATGGTGCGGCACTGGTACAAGGAACACGGGCCGGGCTGGCGCTCGCGCATGGCGATCAACGCCTTCGGGATGCTGCTCACCGGGGTGGTCGCGGTGGTGGTGGCGAGCGTCAAGTTCGTGGCCGGCGCCTGGATGGTGGTGGCCCTGATCCCCGTCCTGGTTGCCGGCATGCTGTTGGTCCACCGCGAGTACACCCGCGAGGCCCGGGAGCTCGCGGTCCGCGAGGACCTGGTGTTCGGGCAGCCTCACCGCCGGCAGCGGGTGGTGGTCCCGGTGCCGGGAGTGACCCGGGCCGTGGTACAGGCGATCGCGTTCGGCCGGACCCTGTCGAGCGACGTGCGCGCGATCTTCGTCACCGACGACATCGAGGAGGGCGAACGCCTCCGCGCGCGCTTCGAGCGACAGCTTCCGGGGGTGCCGCTGGTGATCGTCGAGTCCCCGTACCGGCAGCTGATCGGACCGCTGGTGGCGTACCTGGACGTGATGGAGCACGACCCGGACGCGGTCACCATCGTGGTGGTCCCCGAGTTCATCGTGCGGCACTGGTGGGAACGCGTGCTCCACAACCGGACGGCCGAGCGGCTGCGGCGCGAGCTGATCGGCCGGCCGAACACGGTGGTCGCGCTGGTCCCGTACCGCAAGGATCACTGACGGGAGACCGGTGCAGCGGCCGGGGGGTCGCCGGTGCCGCCGCGGGTGCTAACCTACGCGCCGATGGGAGAGGTCGATGGACTGGGGCAGTTCACGCGTGCGGTGCTCGGGCTGAACGGGGGCTCGACGGACCCGCTGGTCGTCGGTTCGGCCGCCCGGATGGCGAAGCAGGCGAAGACCGAGCTCATCGCCGTCCACGTCATCGAGGTCGACTGGACGCACGATCTGGCCGAGGTGGTTCCGGGCAGCCAGCAGCGGGCGTCGGAGGTGCTCGACCGGGCGGAAGGCCAGGCGGAACGGTACGGGGTCGGTTTGAAGACCACCCTGCTGCAGGCACGCGACGTGGGCGCGGCGATCGTGGACGAGGCGGCCGCGGTGAACGCCGACGTGATCGTGCTGGGCCTGCCCTACCGGACCAAGTTCGGCGGGGATTTCGCGATGGGGCGGGTGGTCCCCTATGTCCTTGAGAATGCACCGATGGCCGTCCTGATCGTGCGAAGCGCGATCCCGGCGGACACGGAACGAAGCACGGAGCGACGGGCGCTTGCCCGCCGCTGAAGGAGTGACGGTGCGCACGATCATCGTGGGATGCGGACGCGTGGGGGCCGAGCTCGCCGGTACCCTGTCTCGCGCCGGGCACGAGGTCACGGTCATCGACATCTCCTCGCAGGCGTTCAACCGGCTCAACGGTGACTTCCCGGGCCAGGCGATCCGTGGCGACGGCACCGACGAGGACGTGCTCCGGCGGCTCGGCGCGGAGAACGCCGACTACTTCTTCGCGCTGACGGAGGGCGACAACCGGAACGCGCTGGCGGCCCAGCTTGCGCGCGACACGCTGCGCATCCCCCACGTCATCGCCAAGATCAACGACCCGGTCCGCGCCGCGGCCTACCGGGCCATGGGCCTGGCGGTCATCTGCCGCACCACCGTCATGGTCGACATGCTGGCGCGGTTCGTGGGCCTGCCGGGCGACCCACGGGCCGGCGAGCTGGCGGCACAGCTGCCGAGCACGGCGGAGGCACGCTGATGTTCATCATCGTGGTGGGCGGCGGAAAGGTCGGCTACTACCTGACCCGGGAGCTCCTGACGTCGGGGCACGAGGTGGTCCTGCTCGAGAAGGACCCGCGGCGCGCCGCGCAGATCGCGGACGAGATCGGGAGCGTGGTGCTGAACCGCGACGGATGCGAGGGGCGGCACCTTGCCGCGGCCGGGGCCAATCGGGCGGCGATCGTGGCGGCGGTCACCGGCGACGACGAGGACAACCTGGTGGTGTGCCAGATGGCGAAGCACCACTTCGACGTCCCGCGGACCATCGCCAGGGTCAACAGCCCGAAGAACGAGCTGCTGTTCCGCCAGCTGGGCGTGGACGAGGTCATCAACCCGACCCGCATGGCGCTCGGCGCCATCGAGCAGGACATCCCGGTGCACGACCTGCTGCATCTCGCCCAGCTCTCGATGGGCGACATGGAGCTGGTGGAGGCGCAGATCGACTCGGACTCGCCGGCCGCCGGAAAGGCCGCCCGGGACCTCGCGCTGCCCGAGGGATGTCTCCTGTTCGTGGTGATCCGGGGTGGCATCGCGCAGGCCGTGCGGGCCGACACCACGTTCCAGGCCGGCGACAAGCTCGTGGCGCTCAGCCGGACCGACTGCCAGGACGAGGTCCGCCACATGCTGATCGGGGAGCATCCGGCCACCACGACCGCCTGAGAGGGGAGCACCGGAGCGGAGGCGCGCCGTGCGGGTGCGGAGGAGGGCCGTGCCGGGTGCGCAGGCGGGCCGTGCCGGCCCGGATCGGTGACGGTCAGCGCACCGTGAGCGAGATGATCGAGGCGAGCCGCGCGCCGGCTTCACCGCCGATCAGGTAGCCCACGCCACCCACGACGACCCCCGCCGCGTCCGCCACCGGCGCCGGCAGGCGGCCGATCCGCGTCACCGCCCCGGTCGTCGTGTCGACCTCCCAGACCGCATCCTGC
>JAJYEB010000120.1 GCA_021790375.1 Chloroflexota bacterium
GCGTCCCGAGCGGCGCGCAGGCGAGCTGCCGGTCCGGCAGGTCGATCCCGTAGCGGACGGCGGCACGGTCCATCGCGGCCAGGTGGTCCGTGCAGACCTGGTGCCCCAGGCCGCGTGACCCGCAGTGGATGAGCACCACGACCTGGTCCATGGCCAGGTCGAGGGCGCGTGCCGCGTCCGGGTCCAGCACGCGGTCGACCGCCTGCACCTCCAGGAAGTGGTTACCGGATCCGAGGGTGCCCAGCTGATCGGCGCCGCGTTGCCGGGCGCGCTCCGACACGCCCGCGGGCTCCGCGCCGGCGAGCATCCCGTGTTCCTCGGTCAGCTCCAGGTCGTCGGGAGATCCGAGCCCGTTCCGGACGGCCCAGGCGGCGCCCTCCGCCAGCACGCCGTCGAGCTCGCGCGAGCCAAGGCGGCGGCCGCTCCGGGCGCCCACCCCGGTCGGCACCGCACGGAACAGCTCGTCGGCCAGGCGGGCCACGACACGCGCCACGTCCCTGCGGTCCAGCGAGCTGCACAGCAGCCGGACGCCGCAGTTGATGTCGAACCCGATGCCTCCGGGGCTGATCACGCCACCGTCGGCGAGCGTCGCCGCAACTCCGCCCACCGGGAAGCCGTACCCCCAGTGCACGTCGGGCATCGCGAGAGAGGCGCCCACGATGCCCGGAAGCGTCGCCACGTTGGCCACCTGCTCGAGCGCCGGGTCGTCGCGGAGGCGGGCCATGAGCCGATCGTCGGCGAACACGAGCCCGTCGACGCGCATGCCCCGTCGCTCGTCCCTGGGGATGCGCCAGCGCCACTCGTCCACGCGCTCGACGGCGAGTGGCGCCTCCGCGATCCGCGTCCGCGCCGGCGGTGGTGCGTGCATCCCGCCACCGCCCTGCCGTCGCGAGCCGCCCCGCGCGCCGCCCCGCGCGCTCACAGGTCCGCGTAGGCCGTGAGGGCGAAGCCCTCCGGCCCCTCCTCCACGGCGAGCCGGTGGAACGTCACCGCCTTGACGTGCCGCCGCGCCCGCACACCCGGCCGGTCCCAGGGCGCGAGGAACGCGCGGCCTTCCATCGTCCAGGCGTCTCCCTGGGGCTCGATCCGGACGACCACGGCCCGCACCAGCGCCTGTCCCGCGGATTCGGCCAGCCCGATCAGCTCGTTGAGCCACGCGAAGGCGAGGCCGTCCAGGTCGCAGGCGGTGACCGGCCCGGCGAGGACGGGCACGCCCTCGATGCCGTCGGTGTCGGCGGCGAGCTCGGCGATGGCAAGCGCCGCCTCCTCGAAGAGCCCGGCGAGCGTGGGGGCGCGGGCAGTCAGGCCGACGTCGGCCGTATGCGGCAGGTACCCGTGGGACCGCCCGCGCTGGACCGCCACCCCCGTCTCCCCGGCACGGCCGTTGCCGGCCTTGTTCAGGCGACCGGCAAGGTCTGTCGAGTCGGACCGTCCTGCGCCGGTCGCATCCGCCGGCTGCGGCCCCCTGGCCGAGGCGCCCGCGGGGCGTCAGTCGAGCGAGATGCTCTCCCGGCGCGGCAGCTCGTCCGCGGGCTCCTTCTCCAGGTGCTCGATCCAGTGGTCCAGGAAGGCCCGCGCGGCGAGGAGCTGCTCCTTCCGCGCCGCGCGCATGTGCGTGCGCACCTCGGGCGGGAACACCTCCCGCCACAGGCCGACGAGCCCCCTGGGTGCTCGCTCGCTCCGGGCCTCCATGGCCGCGAGCCGCTGCTCCAGCTCCGCCAGCTGCTCTTCGAGATCGGTCATCGCTTCGACGCTCCTGCCTGACTGCGCGGTTTCGCCGCGAACCTGACCTTGAGGACATGATCGTCGAATCCCGCGCCCGCCGTGGGCAGGTCCACCAGGACGCGCGGCAGGATGAGGTTGCGCCGCCACCAGCCCACCTGCACCACCAGCTCGTCGCCGCTCCGGTGCAGCTTCACTTCCTCCCGGGAGGTGAACGGCAGCTCGAGCGCGAGCACGAACGCGCCATCCTCGCGGTGCACGCTGTACGGCCGCCCGCGGTAGTAGAACGCCGTCGGGTCCTCGTCCCCGAACACGGCGTCCCCGAGCTGCTGCAGCATCGGGATCCCGACCACCTCGTGCTCGAAGAACGGCGCGCGCCGGATCGGGATCGGGTCGAAGTCCGCCTGCACCTCGGGCCAGTAGCGCGCCTGCGCCTGCCGCCACGCCTCGAAATACGGCCCGGCATCGTCGGGGACCACGCGGTTGCAGATGACGAGGTCGGTGGGGTAGCCGTAGAGGTGGAAGTACGTGAAGGCGCGCTGCGCCTCCTTGATCACCATCTTCTCGAGGTTCAGCACCAGCCGGATCGACGTGAGCTCCGGGTTCGCCAGCAGATCGTGCATGTGCTCGAGGCGGCCGAAGAGCTCCTCGCCGGCCGTGTACACCGCGTCGCCCGGCATCGGCATGCCGATCACCCGGCCCACGATGGGGTTCGTCACCTGCGCGATCTTGCGTCCCAGGGGATAGATCTTCTCGATCCACCACTTGCCGGCCTCGGGCAGGGACAGGAGCCGCAGCGTCTCGCCGGTGGGCGCGGCGTCCACCACGATCAGGTCGTACAGGCCCTTGTCGTGGTGCTCCGCGATCCAGAGCAGGCTCGCCAGCTCGTCCATCCCGGGGAGCACGCTCATCTCCTCGGCCATCACCTCGTCCAGGCCGCGCCACTGGAAGACGGACGACATGTACGCCTGGATCGTGCCCCAGTACTTCTCGATGTTGTGCGAGACCTCCGACTCCTGTATGGAGCTCACAGGTGACGGAGCGCGCCCACCGAAACTCACCTGGCCGGCATGCGCGGCCCAGAAGGGACTCACAGATGCCCGGTCGTGATGGGTCTGCGGCAGGGCGGCAGTTGCTGGCATCTTCGTTCGCTGCTGATTCTCCCACGGTCTCGGGCAGGGCGATCATTGCGCGTCTGAGGCCGGCGTGGGGGCTCGAGAAAGACAACCCCAGCCCCGCGTAGGAAGATGCCCTGAGCAGCACCAGAGGGACTTCGGGCGCATGGCACGCATCATCGTGTACACGGGCAAGGGCGGGGTGGGCAAGACCAGCATCGCGGCGGCCACGGGGCTGCTCGCCGCAGAGCGGGGTTACCGCACCGTCGTCATCTCGACCGACGCCGCGCACAGCCTGGCGGACTCCTTCGACGTGCCGCTCGGGCCCGAGCCGACCGTCATCCGCCCCAACCTTTGGGGCCAGGAGTCAGAAGTCTTCGCCAACATCACCAGGTACTGGGGCACTATCCAGGCATACGTGGCAAGCGTCTTCCAGTGGCGCGGGCTCGACTCCGTGATGGCCGAGGAGATGAGCGTGCTCCCCGGGATGGACGAGCTGGCGAGCCTGCTGTGGATCGCGGAGCACCACGACAAGGGCCTGTACGACGTCATCATCGTCGATGCGGCGCCCACCGGCGAGACGCTGCGGCTCCTGTCCCTGCCCGAGGCCGGCAAGTGGTGGATCGAGAAGATCTACCCGATCGGCAGGCGCATCAGCCAGGTCACCAATCCCATCGTCGGCCGCGTGCTGGGCATGCCCATGCCGGGCGACGCGGTGTATACGGCCGGCGAGCAACTGTTCGCCCGCCTCGAACATATGCACGACCTGCTCACGAACCCGGATCTCGCCTCGGTGCGGGTGGTGCTGAACCTGGAGAAGATGGTGATCAAGGAGGCCCAGCGCGCCTTCACGTACTTCCATCTCTACGGGTATCCCACTGACCTCGTTGTCTGCAACCGGGTGCTGCCGGCAGACACCGGCGACTACTTCGCTGCCTGGCGCGAGCAGCAGCAGCGCTACCGGCCTCTGGTCGAAGAGTCGTTCGCGCCGGTCCCCATCCGCGCCGCGCCCTTCTTCGAGCAGGAGGTGGTGGGCGAAGCGATGCTGCGCGGCCTCGGGGCGGCCGTCTTCGGCGACGAGGATCCCACCCAGATCTTCTATCGCGGCCGGCCCTACACCGTCGGGCGCGCCGGCAACGGGGGCTATGCCCTCTCGCTCGAGTTGCCGTTCACGTCGAAGGAGCAGGTCCGACTGAACCGTTTCGGCGACGAGCTGGTGGTCCAAGTCGGGTCCTGGCGGCGCAATCTCATCCTGCCGCGGCTGCTGCTGGATGCTCCCACCGCCGGCGCGAGCTTCGAGGACCACACCCTGACCATCCACTTCGATGCTCCACACCACGACGAGGCGAAGGCCGCCCGAGCGAGGTGAGGGGCGTAGCCTGCCGGCCACAAGCGTGCAGTTCTCGTGGCTGCAACCCCGGGGGCGTCACGCGTGCGCCCGCTCCTCGAGCCCGCTGCGGTCCTCGCGTTCGAGCTGGAACGTCGAGTGCTCGATGTCGAAGTCGCCGGACAGGCAGCGGCACAACTCGTCGAGCACGTCAGTGCTCTGCACCCCCGGGCCGATGACCACATGGGCAGAGACGACGTTGAGCCCGGACGTGATGGTCCAGGCGTGCAGGTCGTGCACGTCCCGCACACCGCTCGCCGTCTGGATGTGGCGGCGCACCTCCTCGAGATCCACGCCACGCGGTGTCGCTTCCAGCAGGACGTCCGTCACGTCGCGAAGCAGCGACCAGGTGCGGGGCAGGATCAGGAGGGCGATGACCACCGAGGCGAGCGGGTCCGCGACGCTCCAGCCGGTGACGGCGATCAGCGCGGCCGCCACCAGGACGGCCGCCGACCCGGCGAGATCGCCCAGGACCTCGAGGTAGGCACCGCGCAGGTTCAGGCTCTGGCGCTGCGCGTCGCGCAGCAGGACGAATGAGGCGCCGTTGGCCGCCAGGCCGGCGAGGGCGACGGTGAGCATGAGGTCAGAACCCACCTCGGGCGGCGCGGACAGCCGCCGCCAGGCCTCGTAGAGGACGTAGGCGGCCACGCCGAAGAGAAGCGTGGCATTGGCGCCGGCGGCGAGCACCTCGAGGCGCAGGTAACCGAAGGTCCGCCCGTTCGTGGGCGGCCGGCCGGCGAACCAGATGGCAAGCAGGGCCACGCCCACGCCCGCCACGTCGGTGAGCACGTGGCCGGCGTCCGCGAATAGGGCGAGGCTGTTGGACAGGGCGGCGCCGACGAGCTCGATGACGAGGACCGCCAGCCCGAGGAGGAGGACCGCCACGAGGCGTCTCCGGTGGACGGCCGCCATCGAACGGTGGCCCTGCGGCATCAGGCCTTCCCCTCGCCCACGTGCGCGAGCGCGTCGAGCAGCACGTGGCGGACGTGTTCGTCGGACAGCGCGTAGAAGACGCGGCGGCCCTGCGGGCGGCGAGTCACGATGCCGCGCTCGATCAGGTAGTGGAGCTGGTGCGAGAGCGCCGACACCGACAGGCCGACGGCGCGGGCAAGATCGCCGACGCACCACTCGGGGGCGAGTGAGAGGGCCTGGAGGATCCGCACGCGCGTCGCGTCGGCGAGCGCGGCGAACCAGTGCTGGACCTCGCGCGCCCGGTCGGGATCGACCAGGCCGCCGCCCGTCGGCGGACGCTCGTGGGGCCGGTCGACCGGCCCGCCTCCAGTCACCGGCGCCGATACTTGCGTCATGGCTCAAACGATAGCGGATCGCGCGAGACCGCGTGTCGTATCAGGCATGACGACGGTCGCCAGCCGAGGAGGCGGACCGCGGCCGGTGACCGGGACGGGCGCCGCGTCAGTTCCCGATGAGGCGCCGGAGGCCCGACCGGATGTCCGGGCGTCTGAGCGCCTCGGCGGCGGTCGGCACGGACGCACCGATGCGCGGTGCATACCCGGCCCGCTCGATCGCTCCGCCAATGGCGACCAGCGAGGTGCGCGCCGGATCGAACATGACGATCGCTTCGTCCGCGCCGAGATCGACGCGCACGGACTCGACCCCGCCGACCTTGCGGACCGCCTTCGTGATGCGGGTCGCGCAGGAGCTGCAGGTCATGCCGTCGATCGGAATGCGCTGCGAGTCGCTCACGTCACATCCCCAGGGAGAAGAGGAGGCCGAAGCTCATGAGGATGACCCCCAGCGCGAGCACGGTCTTGACGACAGTGCCGTTCTGTTTGTTCCAGCGGCCGAGCGTCCCGAGCACCCGCCGGTTCGAGACCAGGAGCAGGAAGAGCAGCAGGGGCATGATGAACGCGATGTTGTAGAGCACGAGCAGCGCGAGCCCGACGACGCCGCCGCC
>JAJYEB010000121.1 GCA_021790375.1 Chloroflexota bacterium
CGGCCGCTGGCGGACCTGCTCGGCGAGGATCCCGACGCGTCGGCGCTCTCGCCGGGCGCGCTGGCGGCATGCTTCGACGATGCCGGGTTCCTCCGCCACGTGCCGGCGATCATGGCGCGTCTCGAGCGCCTGGCAGACATCAGGGAGAACGGCGCATGACCACGGATCTGTCCCGCTCGTTCCTTCGCTCCGGCAAGGTCCGCGACCTGTACGCCGTGGACGACGCCCGGCTGCTGCTCGTCGCCTCCGACCGGATCAGCGCGTTCGACGTCGTGCTGCCCACCCCGATCCCGGACAAGGGCCGCGTGCTGACCGGCATCTCGCGCTTCTGGTTCGCCGAGACCGAGCGGGCGGGCATCGTCAGGAACCACCTCCTGGGGGTCGACCCGACCACGCTCCCCGCGCCGTTCTCGACCGCCCGGGAGGAGCTGCGCGGCCGCGTGATGATCTGCCGCCGCGCCCGCGTCCTCCCGGTGGAGGTGATCGTGCGCGGGTACGTCTCGGGCACCGGCTGGAAGGACTACCTCCGCAGCGGCGCGATCTGCGGCATCCGGCTGCCGGCCGGGCTCCGCGAGAGCGAGCGGCTCCCCGAGCCCATCTTCACGCCGTCGACCAAGGCCGAACAGGGCCACGACCAGAACATCTCGTACGACGAGGTGGCCGGGCTGATCGGGGGCGAGATGGCGGCGCGCCTGCGCGACATCGCCCTCGCGCTGTACCGGTTCGGTGCGGACCGCGCGGCGGGGTCCGGCATCATCCTCGCCGACACGAAGTTCGAGTTCGGGGTGCTCGAGGACGACGAGCCGATCCTGATCGACGAGGTGATGACGCCCGACTCGAGCCGGTTCTGGGATGCCGCGACCTACGAACCGGGACACGCACAGGCCAGCTACGACAAGCAGTTCGTGCGCGACTGGCTGGAGGCGCAGTCCTGGGACAAGACCTACCCCGGCCCCGCGCTGCCGCCGGACGTGGTCGCCGGGACACGGGCGCGCTACGTCGAGGCGTTCGAGCGGATCACCGGCACGAGCTTCGACCGCTACCTGGCCGGCGACGTGCTGGAGCCCGAGGGTCGCTGATGGCCAGCTTCCGGTACGCCGTCTCGGTCATGCCCAAGCCCGGCATCCTGGATCCCCAGGGACGGGCGGTCGAGCAGTCGCTCCCGCATCTCGGCGTCGACTCGGTGCACGCGGTGCGGGTGGGGCGGCGGGTCGAGCTGACGATCGACGCGGCCGGCGAGACCGATGCCCGGGCGGTCGCCGAGCGGCTGGCGGGCGAGCTGTTCGCGAACCCCCTGATCGAGACCTGGAGCGTGGAGCTGGTCTCGGCCGCGAGCTCGGTCCGGAGCGCGGGCCCGGCATGAGGGTCGGGGTGGTCGTCTTCCCCGGCTCCAACTGCGACCGCGACGCGCTGCACGCCGCGCGGCTCGCGGGTGCCGAGGCGGTGCCGCTCTGGCACGAGACGCCCGACCTGCGGGGCGCCGGCCTGGTGATCCTGCCCGGCGGCTTCGCCTACGGCGACTACCTCAGGGCCGGCGTCCTGGCGCGGTTCAGCCCGATCATGGCCGCGGTCCGCGATCACGCGGCACGGGGCGGCCTGGTGCTGGGGATCTGCAACGGGTTCCAGGTGCTCGCCGAGGCCGGGCTGGTGCCCGGCGCGCTGCTGCGCAACGCCTCGCTGCGCTTCGAGCACCGCTGGGTGCGGCTCTCCGTGGAGCGGCGCGACACGCCCTTCACGCGCGCGGTGCCGGAGGGGATGCTGCTCCGGATGCCGGTCGCGCACGGCGAGGGCTGCTACTACCTGCCGGACGCCGACCTCGACCGGCTCGAGGCCTCCGGCCAGGTCCTCTTCCGCTATGCCGCGCCGGAGGGAAACCCGAACGGGTCGCTCCACGACATCGCCGGGGTGCTGGACGCCGGGGGCCGGGTGTGCGGGCTGATGCCGCATCCCGAGCGGGCGGCCGAAGCGCTGCTCGGTTCGGACGACGGCCTGCTCCTGCTGCGCTCGGTCGTCGAGAGCACCGCGGACGGGATTCCCCGCGTGAGCGCGCCACGATGAGCGCCTCGGAGGCGCCGCGCGTGATCCCGGCCGCAGCCGTGCCGCTGCACCGGCAGCTCGGCGTGACCGATTTCGAGCTCGACGAGATCCGGGCGAGGCTCGGCCGCGATCCGAACGACCTCGAGCTCGCGATGTTCAGCGTGATGTGGAGCGAGCACTGCTCGTACAAGAGCTCGAAGGTCCTCCTGCGCACGCTCCCCACGGCCGGGCCGGACGTGGTCGCCGGTCCGGGCGAGAACGCCGGGGTCGTGTCGATCGGGGACGGGCTCGCGGTCGCCTTCAAGCTCGAATCGCACAACCACCCCAGCGCGGTGGAGCCGTACCAGGGCGCCGCGACCGGGGTCGGCGGAATCCTGCGCGATATCTTCACCATGGGCGCCCGGCCCATCGCGGTGCTGGACGGCCTGAAGTTCGGGGATCCGGCGGCGCCGCGCACGCGGCACCTGGTGCGCGGCGTGGTGCGCGGCGTGGGCGGGTACGGAAACTGCGTCGGCGTGCCCACCATCGGCGGCGAGCTGGTGTTCCACCCGTCGTACGGTGGCAACCCGCTGGTCAACGTGATGGCCGTGGGGCTGCTGGAGGAGCGCCACCTCACCCGGGCGGTGGCGCCGGGGCCCGGCAACCTGGCGGTCCTCTTCGGCTCGGCCACGGGCCGCGACGGGATCGGGGGCGCCTCGGTGCTGGCGAGCGCCACCTTCGGCGAGGACGACCCCTCGAAGCGGCCCAGCGTGCAGGTGGGCGACCCGTTCGCCGAGAAGCTGCTGATCGAGGCCAGCCTCGAGCTGATCCAGCGAGGGCTCGTGGAGGGGCTCCAGGACCTTGGCGCCGCCGGCATCACGTGCGCGGTCTCCGAGACCGCCGACCGTGCCGGCACGGGCATCCTGGTGGACCTCGACGCGATCCCGCGGCGCGAGGAGGGGATGGCCCCGTTCGAGGTGATGATCAGCGAGTCGCAGGAGCGGATGCTGGCGATCGTGCGGCCCCAGCGGCTCGACGAGGTCGTCGAGGTCTGCGGGCGCTGGGGCGTCCCCGCCGCGGTCATCGGGCGCGTCACCGACGACGGCCTGGTCACGGTCGTGACGGGCGGGGTGGACGATCGCGGGATGCCGCGTCCGGCGACGGAGGTGCTCGCGGCCATCCCGGCGGCGGCGCTCACCAGCGACGCGATCGTGTACGACCGGCCCGCGCAGCACCCGACCCACCGCCGGCTGGCGCCCGCCCCCGGCGCGCCGGAATCGGCGTCGGACCACCTGCCGGTGCGCGGCATGGATCCCGGGGCGGTCCTCCGCGGCCTCCTTGGGAGTCCGAACCTGGGGAGCCGCGCGTGGGTGACCACCCAGTACGACGCCACGGTCGGCTCGGACACCGTGGAGGCGAGCGAGCGTGCCGCAGGCATCCTGCGGATCAAGGGGACCTCGAAGGGGCTCGCCTGCGCGACCGACGCGGTGGCGGGGGTCGGCGCGTTCGACCCGTACCTCGGCGCGGCGCTCGCCGTCGCGGAGTGCAGCCGGAACGTGCTGGTCACCGGCGCGCGGCCGCTGGGGGTCACGAACTGCCTGAACTTCGGCGACCCGGAGAAGCCCGAGGCGTTCTGGCAGCTGTCCGAGGCAGTCCGTGGGGTGGGCGATGCCTGCCGGGCGCTCGGGCTTCCGGTCACCGGCGGCAACGTGAGCCTCTACAACGAGTCCCCGGACGGCCGCATCGTCCCCACGGCACAGATCGGCGTGGTCGGCGTGCTCGACGACGTGGAGCGCCGGGTCACGCCCCGGTTCCGGCAGGCGGGCGACATCGTGGTGCTGCTCGGCGAGGCCGTGCCGGGCCTGGCGGGCTCCGAGTACGCGGCGCTGGCCGGCTCGGCGGTGGAGGAGCGCCTCCCATCGCTCGACCTGGCCCGGGAGGCGGCGCTCCAGGCGATGATCCTCGCCGCGGCTCGGGCCGGGGTCCTCGCCTCGGCGCAGGACGTGGGCGGGGGCGGGCTCGCGGTGGCCCTCGCGGAGTGCGCGATGTGGGGCGGGGTCGGGGCCCGGCTCTCGCTGCGGGTCAGCGCGGAGCCGGCGGTGGAGCTGTTCGGCGAGAGCCCCTCCCGGATCGTGGTCACGGTGCGGCCCGCGGACCTGCCGAGGCTCGCGGCGCTCGCCGCGGAGCACGGGATCCCCCTGGAGCCGCTGGGCGAGGTGGGCGGCGACCGGCTGCAGATCGAGCTGGTCGGCGGCGGGGCGGCGGGTGCGGCCGAGGAGCGCGGGGCAAACGTCGCCGATGCGCTCGACTGCGCGCTCGCCGCGCTGCGTCATGCCTGGGAGCAGGCGCTCCCGCGGGCGCTCGGCGACGACGAGTTCACCCCTCCGCCCGGGGACGGCTGAGCCGTGTGCGGGATCGTCGGCGTCCACGCTCCCGGACAGGAGGCGGCCGGACTCGCGGCGCTCGGCCTCTTCGCGCTCCAGCACCGGGGCCAGGAATCGGCCGGGGTCGCGGTCAGCGACGGCGACCAGGTGATGGTCTACAAGGACCTGGGGATGGTGAGCCAGGTGCTGGACGAGCGGCGCCTTCCCTCGCTGCGCGGCCACATGGCGATCGCCCACTGCCGGTACTCCACGACCGGCTCGACGCTCTGGGAGAACAGCCAGCCGGCGTTCCGGCTCGGGCCCCGGCGCGCGGTGGCCATCGGGCACAACGGCAACCTGGTCAACACCAGGGAGCTGCTGGCGCTCCTGCCCGGCGGCCGCCGCCAGCTCCAGGGATCGACCGACACGGAGCTGCTCACGGCCCTGCTGGCGAGCGCGGACGGCGGCGATCTGCTGGACGTCCTGCTGGCGACGCTGCCGAAGGTGCGCGGCGCGTTCGCCCTGGTCGTGATGGACGAGCACCGCCTGCTCGGGATCCGGGACCCCTGGGGGTTCCGCCCGCTGGTGCTCGGACGGCTGCCCCACGGCGGGCCGCGCGACGAGGGCGGGTGGGTGCTGGCGTCGGAGACCGCGGGGCTCGACGTGCTCGGCGCGGAGTACGTGCGCGACGTGGACCCGGGCGAGATCGTCGTGCTGGGGGAGCCGGGCGGGCCGCGCTCGGTCCGCTTCGCGGAGGGGCGGGAGCACCTCTGCGTGTTCGAGCTGATCTACTTCGCCCGCCCGGACTCCTACATGCTGGGCCGCAACCTCTACGAGGTGCGGCGGCGCATGGGCGAGGCGCTCGCGCGCGAATCCCCGGCCGAGGCCGACCTCGTGATGCCCGTGCCGGACACCGGCGGTCCGGCGGCGGCCGGGTTCGCCGAGGCAAGCGGCATCCCGTACCGCGAGGGGATGACGCGCAACCGCTACGCCGGGCGGACGTTCATCCAGCCCAGCCAGGCCCTGCGGCAGCGCGGCGTCAACGTCAAGCTCAGTCCGCTCCCGGAGCAGCTTCGGGGACGCCGGGTGGTGGTGGTGGATGACTCGATCGTGCGGGGCACGACCACCAGGCAGATCGTCGCGCTGCTGCGCCGGGCCGGCGCCCGGGAGATCCACCTGCGCATCAGCGCCCCGCCGATCCACCACCCGTGCTTCTACGGCATCGACACGCAGGTCGAGACGGAGCTCATCGCCGCCACGCACACGGTCGAGGAGATCCGCGCGTTCGTGGGGGCCGACTCGCTCGCCTACCTCTCGATCGGCGGCGTGCTCGACGCCATCGGGCTGCCGCGCGAGCGGTTCTGCTTCGCCTGCTTCGACGGGCTGTACCCGGTCCCCGTGCCGTACGACGTGACCTCGCACAAGTTCATCCTCGAGGACCTGCCGCTGGGGGACGCGCCGGTGGCCACGCCGCCATGAACCCCGCGGGGAAGGCCGGCCATGGCGCGCGCAGGGTCGCGGATCCCCCCGCGGCCCGCCCGGCATACGCCCGGGCCGGGGTCGACGTCGCAGCCGGCGACCGGGCGGTCGAGCTCATGCGCGCGCGCGTGTCGGCCACCCACGGCCCCGGCGTGCTCGCCGGCATCGGCGGGTTCGCATCCGCCGTCCGCGTGCCGCCCGGCATGCGCGAGCCCGTCATGGTCGGGGCCACCGACGGGGTC
>JAJYEB010000122.1 GCA_021790375.1 Chloroflexota bacterium
ACGTCCTCGACCAGCGTGGGGTCGAGCAGGAAGGCGGACGCGCCCTCCCCCCGGTCGACCATTGCGATCGCCTCGTCGGCGTCCTTGGTGTACGCGATACGGCCACCCCCCGCGGTGGCGGCACGGTCGACCTCGAGCAGCTGCTCCAGGGCCACCGCCAGCAGGCTGACGTCGAGCCAGCGCAGCGCCGGGGACGCGGCCGGGTCGAGCAACGGCTCGAAGGCGGCGGGCCGCACGTGCAGGATGGCGGCCTGTCCGCCGGTCCAGAGGCCGAAGCGATGCGGGCGCAATTCCGGCGACCCCGCGCGCTGGCCGGCACCATGACCGGTCCGGACGGGTCCGAACGCCTCGAGCAGGGCATCCGGTGCCGGAAGCCGCTCCACGTCGAACAGGCCGGCGGCGGCGGCCAGCAGGGACTCACCGGTGGGCCCGTCGCGCACCACCCGGTGCGTTGCCAGCACGGTCAGGGGCTGGTCGACGGGAAGCAGCAGCGCCAGCAGGTAATCGAACGGCACCACCTCGGAGAGCGCGCGATCGCGGTGGCGCTCGTCGTGGTAGCGCAGGGCGGTCTCGTAGCGATGGTGCCCGTCGGCGATGGTCAGGGCTCCGGCCGAGGCCGCCCGCAGCAGCTCGTCCGCCGGCGGACCCAGCGCCGGGTCGTCCACCGGCAGCTGCCAGAGCCGGTGCCGCACGCCCTCGTCGTCGGTGAGATCGACCTGCGGGTCGGTGTGGCACACGGCCTCCAGGGCACGCATCGCGGCGCCGTCCGGGTCGGCGAACAGCAGCACGACCGGGCTGGCGTTGGTGCCCGTCGCGCGCAGCAGGCGGTACCGGTCCTCCTTGGGCGCGCTCAGGGTCCGCTCGTGCGGAAGCACCCCCGATGCCGGGCCGGGCTCCTCCACGCGGAGCCGGGCGAAGAACCCGCGCTGTGCACGGTGCTCCGACGAACCGGGCAGGGTGTACGCCTCCTCGTAGACGTACACGGAGGGCTGGCGGTCCTTGCGCAGGGTGCCGTCGGACCGCCATGCCGCCAGGTCGCGGGCCGCGCGGCGATACCGCTCGTCCGGCGGGTCACCCGGCTCGTCGAGCGGGAGGTCGAGCCGGACGACGTTCCTCGGATGGCGGCGGGCCAGGGCGCGCTGCTGCGCCGGCGAGATCACGTCGTACGGCGGGCTCACCAGGTCGCGCGGGTCGCCGGCACCGGCGTCGTACCGGAGCGCACGGAACGGTCGGAGTTCGGGCACGGGACGTCATGGTACGACACGCGGTGGTAGCCTCGCGACCGATGGTGAGGATCGGCCGGGTTGGGCACGCACCAGCCGGGGCTCGCGGCCGGTCACTGGGGCTCGCGCTGCTGACCGCGGCGCTGCTGCTCGGTGCCTGTTCGGGGCCCCCCATTCCCGCCACTCCTCAGCCGGCCACCGGGGTGTTCACCGAGCTCGCCATCCTGGGCGGTTCGACCCCCAACCTGGTCAGCGGCGATCCCGGGTGCAATCAGCCGGACATGATCCCCTACGCCATCCACGCCCAGGTCCGGGTGCCCGCCAACGCGTCCCAGCTGACCGACGTGTACCTCTTCACCTGGGCCGACCACGGCTCCTGGATCCGGGGCGCGGTCGCGTTCGACTCGTGCCGCGCCGAGTACGCGGCCTCCCCGTCGGCCGCCGGCCGGACGGTCGACGAACTGGACGTCAGCCCGTACCGCGCGTTCGGCGCCGGCTGGTCGCCGGCCCTGAAGAGCGCGCTGCAGCAGGCGATGACGGAGGCGGCTGGCAACGGCGGCTGAGCGCCCGGGCGGTTGCCGCGGCTCCATGGCGGGCAGGGCGCCCGTGTGCCCGGCACGGCTCCCGGGCGGTTACCGCGGCGCCGGAGCGGCCACGACGGCGGGCACGGGTGGTAGGCTCGGGCGATGGACGACCGCCCCACGGACCAGCGGCACGCCCCCTCCCCGCAGGCGCTGCTGCTGGCGCTCCGGCGGACGGGCCCCCTGAGCCCGGACGGCCTTGCCGCGCAGTTCCGGATGAGCCGGACCGCGGTGCTGCAGCAGCTGCGGACACTCGCCGCGCAGGGCCTCGTCGAGCGGCGGAGCCTGCGACACGGCGTGGGCAGGCCGCGGCACCTCTACGACGTCACGGAACGCGCCCAGCCGCTGCTGCCGGCCAGCTACGACCGCCTGTCGGTCAGCCTGCTCGGAGCCGTGCGCGACGTCGGCGGCCCGGACCTCGTCGGCCAGGTCTTCGAGGCGCGCCGCGCGACGCAGGCGCAGGCCATCCGCGAGCGGTTCGCGGCCCGCGGTCTGTCGGGCGCGCCGCTCGCCGACAGGGCGCGCGAGCTGGCGGTGATCCAGGCCGAGCAGGGCTACGTCTGCGAGCTGCTCGACGACCACGGCCTCCGGCTGGTCGAGCACAACTGCCCGATCCGCCAGGTCGCCTCGGAGGCACCGGCGGCCTGCGAGGCCGAGGCACAGCTCTTCAGCGACGTCCTGGGCGTCGAGGTCGTGCGGGAGCGGCACATCGCGGCGGGGGCCCGCAGCTGCGAGTACCGGCTGGTCGAGGAACCGCCGGGCCGCGGCTGAAGGAGCCCCGGGGGAGGCGCCTCGGCGCCGCGCTAGGCCTCCTCGCGCTCGACCGTCTTCCGTGTGGGGGGTTTCACGCGGGGCGGGGCGACATCGTGCACGCCCTCCACGAACGACGCCTGCCGCGCCCACTCGGCTGCCTGCAGCTGCTCCTCGAGCGACAGGATCCCGAGGCGGGACAGCGTGGCGAGCTCGTCGCGGATGTAGGTCTTGAGCATCTCGGGGCCGTCGGTGTTGATGGTGTACTTGATGCCGTTCCGACGGAACGTGTCGAAGATCCAGCGGAACTCGTCCCAGCCGGACACGACGCCCGTGTTCAGGTTGCTGGTGGGACAGACCTCCAGCACGATCCCGCGCTCGCGGATCATGGCCATGGTCCGGGGGTCGTAGGCGGCCTTCACGCCGTGCCCGATCCGTGCCGGCTCGAGCTGCTCGATGACCTCCGAGACCTCTTCGACCGGCCCGGCCTCGCCGGTGTGGACGGTGACCCCGAGGCCATGGCGTCGGCAGCGATCGAACAGCCGGCGATACTCGCGCACCCGGAAGGAGGCGGTCTCCGGACCGGCGACGTCGATGCCCACCACGCCGCGCCCGCGGTAGGCGATCGCCTTCTCGGCCATGATCTCGTTGAGCTGGTACGGGAAGGCGCGGTCCAGGCACAGGATCAGGCCGGGGCGCACGGGATACTCCAGCACCGCGCGGTCCATCCCCCGGATCGCCGCGCTGATGATGTGGTCCAGGTCCTGCTCGCCGCCCCGGTTGCGCTTCATGGGGTTGAAGCGCAGTTCCATGGTGGTCACGTTGTTCTTGCGGTAGGCGCCTCCCACCACCTCGTACACCGACCGCTCGATCGCCAGCGGCGATGACTGGATCAGCTCGGTCCAGTGGAAGAGCTGGAGGTATCCGTCGAAGGAATGGCCGTGCCGGGGGGAGACCGTGATCATGTCGCGGAACTCCCAGTAGTCCTTGGTGGGAAGCTTGATCCCCTGGGCGTGGGCGATCCCCCACATGATGGAGGGCGTCACGGCGCCGCCGAGGTGGCAGTGCAGTTCGGCGAGAGGCACGCGGCGCGGGAACGAGGCTGGCATCGGGCTCATCGTAGCCGAGGCGGGGCCCCGGGGAGCAGGCCGGTACCGTTCAGCGCCACATCGGGCGGTCCTCGTGTGAACCCGCCAGCAATCGTCCCTCGCTGAAGCGCTCGAGCCCGAACGCCGAGATGTCGACGGTGGTCGCGCGGCCCCCGACGATCAGCTCGGCCATGCACGCCCCGACCGCCGGGGCCGTCTTGAACCCCGTGCCGCTGAAGCCGCAGTCCAGGTAGAAGCCGTCCGGTCCGGCGGCGCACAGGATGGGCCGCTGGTCCGGCGTGATCCCATCCTGGCCCCGCTGCGTGCTCTGGAGCTCGCCGTCCGCCATCGCCGGGATCCGCCGGCAGATCCGGTCGACCACGCGCCCCACGAACTCGTCGGCAGGGCGGAGCACCTCCTCCGGCTCACCGCCGATGCCGGCGTCGTCTTCCAGGCCGATCAGGGTGAGGTCACGCCCCTCGGGCCGGAAGTACATCGCGTTCCCGTCGTCGATCACCGTCGGGTGCCCCAGGCGCAGCGCCCGCGGGCGCCGGATGAACGCCGTGTCGTGGCGCCACACGGTGACGGGCACGTCGAGGCCGACCAGGGCCGCCACGCCCCGCGCCCACGCACCGGCCGCATCGACCACGACCGGCGCCGAGAACGAGCCCCTGGTGGTGTCGACGGCGGCGACCCGCCCGCACTCGACCCGGATGGCGGTCATCTCGCAACCCTGCACCAGCCGCCCGCCCCGCTCGCGGGCCGCGGCCAGCAGCGCCGCGGTGGACCCGGACGGATCTGCGTAGCCCGACTCCGGTTCGTAGGCAGCCTCGTCGAAGTCGTCCGTGCGGAATGCCGGCGCAAGCCGGGCCACGTCGTCGGCCGACACCAGCATCGTCGAGATCCCCACGCGCTGCTGCATCTCGACGTTGGACCGCAGCCGCGCCGCGGCGTCGCGCGGATAGAGCTGCAGGAACCCCGTCCGCGTGAACCCGCACTCGCCGCCCACGCGCTCGCGCCAGTCGCGGAAGTACGCGAACGACGCCCAGGCGAGCCTGGCCTCCGGCTCCAGGTCGTAGTGCATGCGGACGAGCCCGCTGGAGCGACCGGTGGCGCCGCTCGCCAGCGTGCTCCGTTCGATCACGAGGGGCCGGAGCCCCTTCTCCGCGAGGTGGAACGCGAGGCTCGCGCCCTGGATGCCTCCCCCGATGACGATGGCGTCGGCGGTCTCGATCATGAACCGGATGGTAGCGGCGGCGACGCTCCCGCGGCACGGCCACGCGCACGGGGCTCGCGCGGCGACGAAGCTCACGCGGGATCGCGCGCTGGTGCGCCCGGCACGGCGACGTCTGAGGAACCGGACCCGGGCGGCATGCTCTCGTGCGGGCCGGCTGCGATGCCGCGCGTCCTGCTGCGCGCCGGGAGCGATGCCGCCCGTCGTCGTGCGGGCCGGCTGCGATTCTTTGCGTCCCGCAGGCAGTAGAATGCGGCCACTTCACGTCCCTGAAGCAGACAGCTGGGGCTCGCGCGGTGACGCGCAACTACGCAAGGAGGAGGCGTTGACCCCATGAGGCGGTCGATCGTTCCCGCGACGCTGCTCGTGATCGCGACCCTGGTGGGCGCGTGCAGCAGTGCCGCGACCACGGCACCCACGGCGGCGCCGGCAACGGCAGCTCCGGCCAGCGTGGCACCGGCCAGCGCGGCTCCGGCAAGCGCGGCTCCCGCCAGTGTCGCTCCGGCAAGCGCGGCTCCCGCCAGCGCGGCCCCGGCCGCGTCGATCGCGGCCGTGCCGTCCGGGCAGCTGATCTTCCCGGGCAAGCTCGTGATCTGCTCGGACATCCCGTATCCGCCGCAGGAGTTCTTCGATGCGAACGGCAACCCAGTCGGGTCCGACATCGAAATCGGAGGCGAGATCGCGAAGCGCCTGGGCCTGACCATGGAGGTCCAGAACTCCGTCTTCGACACGATCATCGCGGCGCTGACGGGCGGCAAGTGCGACATCATCATCTCGGCGCAGAACATCACGTCCGACCGCGTCAAGCAGGTCGACATGATCCCGTACTTCCAGGCGGGCCAGTCGTTCGTGGTCGCCACGGGCAACCCGAAGAACATCAAGGTGCAGAACGACCTCTGCGGCAAGTCGATCGCGGCCGAAACCGGTACCACCGAGGTGGACTACTTGAACGGGACCGGTGGCTACAAGGGCCAGGGGCTCTCCGCCGCCTGCGTCACGGCCGGCAAGGCCAAGATCAACGTCATCCAGTTCGCGAAGGACACCGACGCCCTGCTGGCGCTGCAGACCGGCAAGGTCGATGCCTACTTCGCCGACTCCCCCGTGGCCGGCTACTACACCGTCCAGCACCCCGACCTGTTCCAGCTCTCCGGCCTGA
>JAJYEB010000123.1 GCA_021790375.1 Chloroflexota bacterium
CGGACGCTTCACGCAGCGGCTCTCGTCGGGCGAGTTCGCCCGGATCTTCGGCGCCGAGGACCTGGCCGCGACGACCGGCGAGGCGTACAACGTCGCGCCCACCCAGCGGGTGGCCGCGGTGCTGGTGCGCGACGACCGGCGAGTCCTCGACCGCTTCCGCTGGGGGCTGGTGCCCGGATGGGCGGACCGGGTCACGATCGGGAGCCGGCTGATCAACGCGCGTGCCGAGACGGTGGCCTCCACGCCGGCGTTCCGCCACAGCTTCCGGGCCAGGCGCTGCCTCATCCCCGCCGACGGGTTCTACGAGTGGCGGCGGGCCCCGGACGGCACGCGGCAGCCGTTCTACATCACGGCCGCCGGAGGTGCCCCGCTCGCGTTCGCGGGGCTGTGGTCCGCCTGGCGCGATCCGAGTGCCAGGGGCAAACGATCCGGCGCGGCCGACGGAGATCCCGGGGGCGATCGATCCGGCGCGGCCGACGGGGCTGCGGGGGGCGATCGATCCGGCGCGGCCGGTGCGCCACCCCTGCTGACCTGCTCGATCGTGACCACCACGCCGAACGCCCTGATGGCGACGCTGCACAACCGGATGCCGGTGATCCTGGAGCCGGACGCGTGGGACCTCTGGCTCGATCCGGTGCTCGTCGACCCCGGGGAGTTGCAGGCACTCCTCCGCCCGTCCGACGCCGATCTCGTCGCGTGGCCCGTGTCCGACCTCGTCAACAGCCCTCGCAACCAGGGGCCCGGGCTGATCGAGCCCCTGGCACCCTGAGCCGGCAACCGACCAGCACCCGCCGACCGTGCGGCGCGGTCAGCGCTGTCCTGTTCGCCTTCCTGTCGAGCGCGCGATCCGACGAGCGACTCCCCGCCTCACCCCACGATCTGGCGCAGGGCAAAGAGCACGTTGGCCGGCCGTTCCGCGAGCCGGCGCATGTACCAGGGGTACCAGGCCGTGCCGTACGCGATGAGGTCGCGCACCACGTAGCCCTCGGCGGCGAGGCGGCGCTGCGCGTCGAGCCGGATGCCGTAGAGCATCTGCACCTCGAAGGCCGTGCGCGGCAGGCCCAGCGCCGCCGCGTGCACCGCGAGCTGCTCGATCAGCGCGACGTCGTGGGTCCCGATCCCGATGCGGATCGCACGGCCGACGGCCCGCGCCTCCAGCATCGCCATCGCCAGCGCCGCGTAGTTCGCGTCGACCTCGCGCCGGCTGCGGTAGGCCAGCGCGGCGGGCTCGTCGTAGGCGCCCTTGACCAGGCGGATGGCGGGCTCGAGGGGGAGCAGGCGCTGGATGTCGGCCGCGGTGCGGCGCAGGTACGCCTGCAGGCAGATCCCCGTGTTGGCGTGCGCGGCCTTCAGCCGCTCGTACAGGGCCACCGTGCGCTCGGTGTAGGCGCTGCCCTCCATGTCGATCCATACCAGCCCGCCGTCCTGTGCCGCGCGCCCGGCGAGGCGGCCCAGGTGGTCGAGCGTGCGTGCCTCGTCGAGGTCGAAGCCGAGCTGCGTCAGCTTGACCGAGAGCTCGCCCGGGATGCCCCGGGCGGCGATCGCCTCGAGCAGGTCCAGGTAGTGCGCCGCGGTCGCGTCCGCATCCTCGGCCCGCACCACGTTCTCGCCCAGGCGCGTGAAGAGGCTCCCGATGTGCTGCTCGCGGAACTTCTCGGCCTGGGTCAGGGCCGCCTCGGGCTCCTCCCCGGGCATGAAGCGCCGCACCGCGCGGCGGGCGAAGGGCAGCCGCGGGATCCGCTCGCGGAGCCAGGTGCTGCGGGCCATCCAGAGCAACAGGGTGCGCATGGGTCCTCCAGTGTCGGGGCCGACGGCAATGCCGGGGCCGGGCCGACGGCCCTTGGAGCGGCCGATGGCCGGTTCTCAGAGCATCCCCGGGTTGGGGACGAGGCGGGCAGGATCCACCAGCCCGGGATCCGAGGCCATGAACTGGGCGCGATCGCCGATGCGGAAGCCGGCCGCCAGGAGCGCAGGCAGGACGGGGCTCGGGCCGGGGATCCAGGCCACGATCGTGCCGTCGCGGCCCCCGTGCCGGAGCGCCGCCAGCGTGGGTCGCACGGGCTCCGCGCCGGGCCGGACGAGCAGCCGGTCGATGGCCCGCGCAGCGCTCACCTGGCGGGCACGCGCGTATGCGAGGGCAATCGGCTCCCCGGAGTCGAGTACGACGAACGAGTCTGCCCCGGCCTGCGAGGCCCAGAAGGCGTGATCCGCGGGACGGTCGGCGCCCGTCCAGTCGCGCTCGAGCCCGGCGAGGCGAGCGGGATCGGCCGGCTCGATCTCGATCGGCCGCTGCGGTGCCGCCAGCAGTGCCGCAGGGCCTTCGACGAGCAGGATCGGCCACAGCGGCGCCATGCCGGCGCGCACGTACAGCGGGAGCGCTCGGGGATCCGCGGAGGCGAACGTCGTCCGTCGCGGCGCGTCCCCGAATACCGCGTCGAGCAGGGGGCGCCCGATCCCTCGACCGAGGAGATCCGGGCGGACGAACAGCTCCGCGAGCTGCCGCACGATGCCGGTGTCCACGGCCGCGCCGTACGCGACGACCTCGCCGTCTCGCTCGGTCACCAGGGCGAGGCAGCGTGCGACCAGGTGCCGGACATAGGGCCCGACGATATCGATGTCCGTGACCGGGCCGTCCTCGTCGTGTGCCGCCAGGATCGCGCGAATCGCCGGCACGTCGTCGAGGACCGCCCGCCGGATCGCAAGGTCACCGGTCACCGTGGCAGCTCCACTCCGTCGCACACGTCGGCTCATGCCGGCAGGATCGATCCCAGCGCGGCGCTCGGGACCGCGACCGGGGAGGGGGTCGCGGGCGGCAGGCTCGGCGACGGGGGCGGGGTGATCGTCGGTGCCGGCGATGGCGTCACCGTCGGCACCGGCGACGGCGTGATCCTGGGGGTCGGGGATGGCGTCGGCCGCGGGGTGCGCGACGGCGTCGGCCGCGGGGTGGGCGATGGGGTGCCGGTCGGCGACGGCGCGGGCGTGACCGCCGGGGCGAGGCTTGCCGGGGCCGGGAATGCGCTCGATCCTGCCGTCGCACCCGGCCCGGCCGATGCCGCGGCGCCGGCCGCGGGCGAGGCGACGTTCGATGATCCCGGGGCGGCGGTCCCGGTGACGGGGGCAGCCGAGGGTGGCGGGGCGGCAGGTGCCAGCACGGCCATCACCGCGAAGGCCAGGACGGCCGCGATGATCAGCAGCAGCATCAGCGACGTGCCCAGGCCGGGCTCATCCAGGATGCCCCAGGCTGGGCCCCTCCGACCGCCGGGATCCCGCCCAATCGCCACCGCCGCACGCTCCCGTCGTACTCCGGGGAGCAGGCAGCGTGATCAACCGGATCAGGGTCGCTGCCGTGCGGGCCCCGCGCAGGCCGAGCATAGGGCATCCGCACGTTCGGACGGGGCGTTTCCCCGTGACGCACCCCGGTGTGGCCTCACCGCTCCCGCGCGGCGCCACTCCCGCTGAGGCGCCGGCCGCGGCGCAGGAGCTTGTTGCCGTCAGCCGTCGGCCGCGGCGTAGGGCCGGTTGCCGTCAGCCATCGGCCGCCAGCCACCGGGCGGCCGGATCCGGGCCGCTCCGCCGGATTGCCGTGAGCTATGCTGGGGCACTCCCAAAGGCTGGAGGTCCGGCGATGCTGGCAAGCGGTGCAACCCACACGAACGAGTCCGTCGGCCCGACACGCGTGTCGGGGCTCCCGCCGCTGGACCCGTTGCGGATGGCGGACGCGGACGACGCCCTCGGAGCGCTCGACCGGATCGCCCGGTACTGCGTCTTCAGCTGCACGGTCGACACCGAGCGCTGCCTCGAGGACGCGTGCGCGGCGTGGAACCTGGAACGTTCCGCCGCCGCCTATCTCACCGGGCGCTGGCTCGACTCCCAGGACTGAACCGGGGGGCCACGGAACGACGGGAGCGGGTCGCCCGGATCGCCGGGGTGGGTGGGTCCGCCGACCCGGTGCCGGGACGGCTCCCGCGTGCGGTGTCGAGGAGGGCGACGGGATGCCTGACCTGACGAGCGAAGTGACCGAGCCGCAGCAGGGGCTGCTGAGCTAGGGCCCGGAGGAACCCATGACCGACCCGGACCCGCGAGCGGCGTTCGCGGCCATGACCGCGGCGCTCATCGAGGACTTCCGCGCCCACGCCGGCGAGGTCACGCGCGGCCCCTTCGCCGGTCGCCCCGTGCTGCTCCTGACCACCACCGGGGCGCGGAGCGGCCAGCCGCGCCTCGCGCCGCTGGTGTACAGCCGTGACGGCGAGCGCTACGTCATCCTGGCCTCCAAGGGCGGCGCGCCCACCCACCCGGCGTGGTACCGGAACCTCGTGGCGCATCCGCTCGTGATGGTGGAAGTGGGCCCGGAGACGTTCCGGGCGCGGGCACGGGTGACGGACGGAGCCGAGCGCGAGCGGCTCTTCGCGCAGCACGCCGCCGACAGCCCCGCGTTCAGCGACTACCAGCGACGGACCACGCGCGTGATCCCCGTGGTGGTGCTGGAGCGGGTCGAGTGAGGGGACGACCGGGCGGATCGGCGACATGACGGGCGCACGGCTCGATCTCACGCGGGAACAGGTCCTCGCGTACCGGCGGACCGTGGGCGGGCTCGACGAGCGGCTCCCACCAGGCGCGGATTCTCTCCGACGCGCGGCGTGGGCCGGTCTCCAGGACAGCATGCCGCGCGCCGCGCTTCTCTCGATCCATGCCCGCGTGGAGGGGACCGGGCCGTCCACCTGGGAGGACGCATCCCTGGTGCAGCTCTGGGGCCCGCGTTTCAGCGCGTACGTCGTCGCGGCCCGCGACCGCGGCGTGTTCGCGCTCGGGAGGCTTCCGGACGATGAGGAGGGCCGGCGGTTCGCCGAGGACATGGCCACCCGCCTGGACGCGTTCCTCGACGGCCGGAGCATGACCTATGGAGACGCGGGACACGCGCTCGGGGTCCGGCCCAACGCGCTCCGCTACGCCGCGCCGACCGGCAGGGTCCTGATCCGGTGGGACGGGGCTCGACGGCCGATCGTCTGGACGGTGCCGCGGCCCACGGACGATCCGCGCGAGGCTCGCCTCGAACTCGCGCGCCGGTACCTCCGCGTCTTCGGTCCCTCGACGCCCGCGGGGTTCGCTGAGTGGGCGGGGATCGCCCCGGCGCGAGCCCGTGCGGCGTTCGAGGCGCTGAGCGGATCGCTGACCCCGGCGCGCACTCCGGTCGGTGATGCCTGGATCCTCACCGACGACGAGCCGACGCTCCGCGCCCCGGCGGGACCGGCGGCTGCGGCACGCCTGCTCCCGAGCGGCGACGCCTACTTCCTGCTCAAGGGACCCGACCGCGACCTCGTGGTCCCGGATGCCCGCCGGCGCGCGGCGCTGTGGACTCCGCGCGTGTGGCCGGGTGCCGTTCTCGTGGCTGGTGAGATCGTCGGGACGTGGCGGCGCGCGGACGCGAACGTGAGCATCCGGCCCTGGCGCCGGCTCACGCGGCCCGAACGCGACGCGGTCGAGGCGGAGGCGGCCTCCCTGCCGCTGCCCGAACTCCGAGGTCCGATCCGCGTAGGATGGGAGGACTGAGTTCGAGCCCTGCGGTCGGGAGGTCCGGGATGGCGAAGCACCGGCGGACACGGGGCGGTCAGGAACCGGTGGCACCGGGTGGTCCAGCGCTGTGGGTCGAGGAACGCCGGCCCTTCGACAGTCCCTACTTTGGGCCGTCCCCTTTGATTCACGGCATCGCAGACGCGGCGCCGGACGGCACGACACGCGAACGGCGTCCGGAGCCTCGTCGCCGCAGCATGCTCACCACTTTGGCCCGCGCCGCGCGGACGACGTGGTCTGCGCTCCGACGGCAGGCGACGCCGCCTCGCTAGCGCCTGCCTGCAGCGGCCCCAGGATGCAACCCGGCAGATCCCGGCCGCCTCTGTGGTGCTCCGCCCCAGGACGTACGACGGTCAAACCCCGGCGAGGCGGCGCAATCCCGCCTCGGCGAGCTGCGCGATCGAGACGAGCCGCTCTTCAAGCACCACGCGCCCG
>JAJYEB010000124.1 GCA_021790375.1 Chloroflexota bacterium
ACGGCATGAAGTGGTCCGACGGCCAGCCGATCACCTGCGATGACCTGATCGCGACCTGGCACTGGATCATGGACAAGAACCAGTCCGGTCTCGTCGGCGGCACCATCGGCTGGGAGGACATCGCCAGCATCGACGGCGCCGGCACCACCTCCTGCGTCGTCCACTTCAACAAGGTCTACGAGGGCTACCTGACTCTCGTCGAGCCGCTCCTGCCGGCCCACTATATCAGCACCGTGTCCGTGGCCGACGCGGTCACCAAGCTCTACCCGTTCGACAACATCTCGTCCGGCGTGTACAGCGGCCCGTACATCCCGACCGAGCTCAAGACCAACGCCCAGATCACGTACGTCCCGAACCCCAACTGGCAGACGATCAGCGGGCACGCGCCGTACCTCGACAAGCTGATCTTCAAGTACTACGGGGACCAGGACGCGCAGATCGCCGGCTTCAAGGCAGGCGAGTCGGACATCGCCTTCAACATGGACCAGGGCACGCTGCCCAAGGTCCAGGACATGGGCGACCAGCTGACGGTGCTCGACGCCCTGTCCTACGAGCTCAACCAGATGAACAACGCATCGCTGGCCAAGAAGTTCGGCGCGGCAGACGTGCCGACGATCAAGACGGCGATCCGGCTGGCGTACAACAAGAGCGAGATCACCGACCGGATCATGGGCGGCACGGTCAAGCCGTCGAACACGCCGTACTCGCCGCTCCTCTACTACTTCAAGGAGGAGCCCGCCATCACGCAGGATCTCGCGCAGGCCAACCAGCTGCTCGAGACCGCCGGCTGGGTCAAGGGCACGGACGGCATCCGAGCCAAGAACGGCGTCAAGCTCGAGATCACCGGTTGCACCACCCAGAAGCAGACCCGCATCGACACCCTGACGCTGGTCGCGTCCTGGCTGTCGCAGATCGGCATCAAGATGGACGTCAAGCCCGTGCCGGCCAACCCCGACTTCTTCGGCGGCTGGGACCAGACGTCGGCTGACACGCCCTGCAACCTGCAGCACGGCAACTATGACCTCGGCGAGTTCGCGTGGTCCTACAGCCCGGATCCCCTCGGCTCGTACCTCGTGTACCACTCCAAGGGGAACCCGGACAATCCGCCGCACCAGGGCCAGAACACGACTCGCACCAACGATCCCGCGATCGACAAGGCCTGGGACACCGTCAAGACCTCCGTCGACCCGGTGGTGATCAAGGAGGCGCTCGGGACCTTCCAGGACCTCTACTACAAGGACGTCGTGGAGATCCCGATCTACAACTGGCGGCAGGTCTGGCTGTCCAACAACAAGGTCCAGAACTACCTGCCGAACCCCACCCAGTACGGGGTGACATGGAACACCGGCGACTGGTGGATCAAGTAACCGGCTCCCGGCCGGACTGACCCAGCCGACCTGAGCGAACGGGGCTGCGGAGCCCGCGAGGGTCCCGCAGCCCCGTCGTCATCCGGTCAAGCACGGCAGCGCAGAGGGCATGACCAAGTACGCCGTTCGCCGCCTGCTCCAGGCGATCCCGGTCCTGCTCGGGATCTCCGTGATCATCTACTCGATCCTGCTGATCGCGCCGGGCGGCCCGGAGGCACGCTTCGCGCAGAATCCGCGGATCACGGCCGCGCAGATCGCGGCGTTCCGGCACCGCTGGGGCCTCGACCAGCCGATCCCCGTGCAGTACTGCATGTGGCTGGGCGTGTGCGGGGACAAGCCGTTCCTGATCAACGCGCTGCCGGGCGGCACGATCGACCTGGCGGGCGTCAGGATCGAACTCCCGGGCGGCGACAACGGCGTCCTCCACGGCGACCTCGGCTATTCCAGCACCGACGGACGGTCCGTGGCCGCCGTCATCGGCGACCGCCTGCCGGCAACGCTGATCCTGGCCGGGACAGCCTGGGTGATCTGGGTCATCATCGCGTTCATCTCGGGCGTGTACGCCGCGGTCCGGCGCTACAGCCTGTTCGACTCGGCCATCACGATCTTCAACTACGCCGGCCTGGCGTTCCCCACGTTCTGGCTGGGCATCATGCTGATCACGATCTTCGCCGGCACGTTGCACGTGCTGCCGGCCGGGGGCATGTGGAACGTCCGCGTGGTGCCGCCGTTCGGCACGCCCGATTACTGGGCGTACTTCGGCACGCATCCGCTGGCGGCGCTCGGGGACCTGGGCACGCACCTGATCCTGCCCGTCTTCACGCTCGTGGTGGTCAGCATCGCCTACGACTCGCGCTTCGTGCGCTCGAGCATGCTGGACGCGCTCAACCAGGACTACATCCGAACCGCGCGCGCCAAGGGCGTGCCCGAGCGGACCGTGATCTTCAAGCACGCGCTGCGCAACGCGCTGTTGCCGGTCATCACGAACCTGGGCCTCGAGATCCCGTTCCTGTTCACCGGCGCGTTCGTCACGGAGACGATCTTCAGCTGGCCGGGCATGGGCTACCAGTTCATCCTCTCGACGGGCAACTACGACTACCCGGTGCTCATGGGTCTGCTGTCGGTGACCGCCCTGGTCACGGTGTTCGCCAACCTGCTCGCCGACCTCATGTACGCGGTCGTCGACCCTCGCGTGAGGTACGACTGACGTGGACCGGAATATCGACACCCTTCTAGGCGAGCCCGTCGTCATCGACCTCCCGGGGCCCGAGCCCGGGATACCCGATTTCGAAGTCCAGCTCGAGTCGCTGAGCCAGTGGCGGCTGGCGTGGCGGCGCTTCAAGCGGCATCGTCTGGCCATGGTGGGAGCGGCCATGTTCCTGGGCATGTGCGCGGTCGCGATCATCGGGCCGTTCCTGCTGCCCTACAACTTCTACACGATCCCGGCCGTCGACAAGGTTGTGTACGCCGGCCGTCCGCCCTCGCTGGCGCACCTCTTCGGCGAGACTGGAGGCCTCCAGCGCGACGTCCTGACCCTCGTGGTGAACGGCGCGCGGCTTTCACTGCTGATCGGCGTCGGGGCGTCCGTCTTCAGCGCCATCCTGGGCGCCATGGTCGGGGGGATCGCAGGCTACTTCGGCGGCTGGATCGACAACCTGCTCATGCGCATCGTGGACATCATGCTGAGCCTGCCGCTGCTCTTCGTGATCCTCGTTGTATCGAAGTTCCTGGGTAACGGCAACTGGTACATGATCATGGCGATCTTCGCGGTGTTCGGCTGGCAGGGGATCTCGCGCCTCGTGCGGAGCCTGTTCCTGTCGCTGCGCGAGGAGGACTACGTCGACGCCGCCCGCGCCGCGGGGGTGGGCGACCTGCGCATCATCTTCCGGCACATCCTTCCCAACGCGATGAGCCCGATCATCGTGGCCATGACGCTGGGCGTGGCGAGCGTGATCATCAGCGAGGCCTTCGTGAGCTTCCTGGGGTTCGGCGTCCAGGTGACCCAGCCCACGTGGGGCAACGTCCTGTCGAACTCGCTGAACTTCATCACGCTCGGCAACTGGTGGTGGCCCCTGTTCCCGGGTCTGGCCATCATCGTCACGGTGCTCGGCATCAACTTCATGGGCGACGGGTTGCGCGACGCGCTGGATCCGAGGGCGAAGGAATGACGGGGCCGGAGACCGTGGTCACGGAGGCCCCCGGGACCGCCGCGGACGTGCTGCTCGACGTGCGCGGCCTGCGCACCTATTTCAAGGTCATGGACGGCACGGTCAAGGCCGTGGACGGCGTCGATTTCTCGCTCGCCCGGGGACAGACGATGGGGCTGGTGGGCGAGTCGGGCTGCGGCAAGAGCGTCACCGCGCTCAGCATCATGCGGCTGATCGACGACCCGCCGGGGAGGATCGTGGACGGCGAGATCCTGTTCGACGGCCGCGACCTGCTGGCGCTCGGCAACTCCGAGATGCGCGATGTGCGCGGCAACGACATCGCGATGATCTTCCAGGAGCCCATGACGAGCCTCAACCCGGTCTTCACCGTGGGGGACCAGATCGCGGAGGCCGTCCGGCTCCACCAGGACGTCGGGCCCGCGGAGGCGCGCAACCGCGCGATCGAGTCCCTGCGCTCGGTCGGCGTCAACGCGCCCGAGCGTCGCGTCCGCCAGTACCCGCATGAGCTCAGCGGCGGCCTGAGGCAGCGCGTGATGATCGCCATGGCGCTCTCGTGCAACCCGAAGCTGCTGATCGCCGACGAGCCCACGACCGCGCTCGACGTGACCATCCAGGCGCAGATCCTGGAGTTGATCAAGGAGATCCAGGCCAGGACCGGCACGGCGCTGCTGCTGATCACCCACGACCTTGGGGTCGTCGCCGAGACTGTGCAGCGGATCGCCGTGATGTACGCCGGGGTGATCGTGGAGCAGGGCACCGCCGAGCAGGTTCTGCTGGATCCGAAGCATCCCTACACGCAGGGCCTCCTGAGCTCGATCCCCGCCAAGCAGCGCCGTGGCCAGCAGCTCTCGGTCATCAAGGGAATGGTGCCGAACCCGTTCCGGATGCCGCCGGGCTGCAAGTTCGAGCCACGGTGCCCGTTCGCCTGGGACCGGTGCCGCAGCGCGGAGCCCGCCCTCGAGTTGTCGGCCCGCGACCAGCGCTCGGTACGCTGCTTCCTGCACACGGCCGAGGGCGAATCGCGTCGCGCTCGCTACGAGCAGGCCGCCGCTGCGGCCGTGCGCGGGGCGCTGGCGCAATGAGTGCAGGACCCGGGTCCCCTTCGATCGGCGCGCCGGGGGCCGCTGCGGCCGGGCACGGGACCGCCGATGGGGCGCTCCTCGAGGTGCGCGACCTCAAGACCTACTTCCCCGTGCTGGGGGGCCTGCTGCGGCGCACGGTCGGGCACGTGTACGCCGTGGACGGCGTGAACCTGGACATCCGCCGGGGCGAGACGATGGGCCTGGTCGGTGAGTCCGGCTGTGGCAAGACCACCCTGGGCCGCACGATCCTGCGTCTCGAGAAGGCGACGGCCGGCACGGTCCGCTTCGACGGGCAGGACGTGCTCGCGCTGCAGGGTCGCGAGCTGAAGCGGATCCGCGGCCGCATGCAGATCATCTTCCAGGACCCCTACGGCTCGCTCAACCCGCGCATGCCGGTGCTCGACATCATCGGCGAGGGCCTGCTCGCGCAGGGGGTCAAGGATTCGAAGGAGCGCAACAAGCGGGTGGAGGACTCGCTCGACGCCGTCGGGCTGCGCCGCGACTACACCCGCCGCTACCCGCACGAGTTCAGCGGCGGCCAGCGGCAGCGCATCGGGATCGCCCGGGCCCTGGCCCTGCGCCCGGACTTCATCGTGTGCGACGAGCCGGTCTCGGCGCTGGACGTCTCGATCCAGAGCCAGATCCTGAACCTGCTCCTGGACCTGCGGCAGGACTTCGGCTTCACCTACCTCTTCATCGCCCACAACCTCTCGGTGGTGCAGTACATCAGCGACCGGGTGGGGGTGATGTACCTGGGCCGCATGGTGGAGCTCGCCTCGGTGGCCGAGCTCTACGAGCACCCCCGCCACCCGTACACGGTGGCGCTCCTGTCGGCCGTGCCGGAGGTGGAGCGCGCCAGGGCCCGCAAGCGCATCGTCCTGCGGGGTGACGTCCCCTCGCCGGTGAACCCGCCGTCGGGCTGCCACTTCCATCCGCGCTGCTGGCTGCGCGAGCGGCTGGGCAACCCCGAGATCTGCTCGACCGTGGACCCCCGGCTCGCGATCGTGGGGGAGGGGCACGCCGCGGCCTGCCACTTCGCCGACCGGACCCAGCAGGAGCAGGAGCGCGCGGCTACCCCGGTCGTGGGACCGGCCGCCGCTCCGAGCGTCGCCCCGGCCTGACGGGCCGCATCCCGGCGGCGGCGCGGCCGGATCACTCAAGCGCCCGGGTCACGCCGCGCGCTGGTCACCGCGCGGGCCACCGGCGCGCCCGCGCCGGACGTCGTCGCGTGTCGTCGCCCGCTGCCTGCCGGCGCCACCCGCAGCCTGCCCGTCGCCCGCCGCCTGCCGTCGCCCGTCGCCTGCCCGGCACCCGCCGCCTGCCGGCACCACCCGCAGTCGGCTCCCGCCAGGGACCGCGGTGACTCTCGCCGT
>JAJYEB010000125.1 GCA_021790375.1 Chloroflexota bacterium
ACCTCCCAGACCAGGTGGTGCAGGCCCCGCCCGTCCGTCGAGCCGATGTACATGCCCGGGCGGCGGCGAACCGCCTCCAGCCCCTCCAGCACCTGGATGCTGCTGGCGTCGTAGGTGGGCGCCGCAGTGGAGGGCTTGCCGCGGCCACGTCGCGTGACGTCCACGGGGGGATCGGCCGCCGGAGCGCGGCGCGAGGTGGGACCCGTCACGCGAGACCCCCGAGCAGCTTCTCGTAGAGGCGCACCAGGTCCGCCTCGTCGTAGTACTCGATCACGATGCGACCTCCCTTTCGAGAGCGCGTCAGGCTCACCTTGGTTCCGAGGGCGGTGCGCAGCTCGGATTCGATGCGCTCGGTCTCCGGGTCTTCCCGTGCCTCGTCCGCGGGATCGGCCTCCGGGTCCTTCAGGGAGGCGGCGGCCTTCGCGGCAGCGGCCGTCTTGAGGCGGCGCGCCAGTTCCTCGGTCTGCCGGACCGACAGGCCACGGTGCGAGACGGCTGCGAGCAGGGCCTCCTGCTCCATGGCTCCTTCGATCGACGCAATCGCCCGGGCGTGCCCTTCGGTGATGGTCCCGTCCCGAACCGCGGACTGGACCGCCCCGGCCAGGTCGAGCAGACGCAGCGTGTTCGCGATCGTGGACCGTGCCCGTCCCACGCGCCGCGCGACGTCGTCCTGGCTCATCCCGAAGGAGTCCGTGAGTTGCCGGTATGCCTCTGCTTCCTCGAGGGGGTTGAGATCGGCCCGCTGGATGTTCTCCACCAGCGCGACCTCGAGCTGTTCACGCCCCGCGAGTTGCCGGACCACCGCGGGGATGCGGGTCAGGCCCGCGATCCTCGCAGCACGAAGGCGCCGCTCGCCTGCGATGAGCTCGTACCCGTCGATGGTCTCGGTCACCAGGACGGGCTGGAGCACGCCGTGCTCCGCGATGCTGGCCGCGAGCTCCTGGAGCGCCGCGTCCGCCATGGACTTGCGGGGCTGGTAGGGGTTGGCCTTGATGCGGTCGAGCGGAATCTCGGCCGGCGCGGCCATCGAGGCGGTCGCCGACGGGATCAGCGAGGCGAGGCCCCGGCCGAGCCCGCCACTCCTGGCGCTCACTGGATCGCCTGCGGGGCTGCTGCCACCGGTGGGGAACCGAACTCGAG
This sequence comes from Chloroflexota bacterium, assembly GCA_021790375.1. Lineage (GTDB taxonomy): Bacteria > Chloroflexota > Limnocylindria > Limnocylindrales > CSP1-4 > JAJYNJ01. The sequence continues at coordinate 1,141 of JAJYEB010000125.1, forward strand.
GGACCGTCCGGGCACCTGGTCGGTGACGCCGGCGCCCCGACCGATGAATTCGGCTGCGAGCGCCCGGTAGGCCTCCGCGCCCTTGGAGTCGGGGCGGTAGAGGGCAATCGGCAGCCCGTAGCTCGGTGCCTCGGAGAGCCGGACGCTGCGGGGGATGATCGTGTCGTACACCGCACCGTCGAGGTGGCGCCGTGCCTCGTCCCGGACCTCGGCGGACAGCAGGGTCCGGGAATCGAACATGGTGAGTACCACGCCGCGCACCGCCAGCGTGGGATTGAGGTGGTCGCGGACCAGGTTGATGGTCGCGACGAGCTGGCTCAGGCCCTCCAGGGCGTAGTACTCGCACTGCAGGGGGACGAGGACCGAGTTGGCCGCGGTGAGTGCATTCACGGTGAGGAGCCCCAGGCTTGGCGGGCAGTCGATGAGCACGTGGTCGTAACGCGCGGCGAGCGGTGCGAGCACGCGGCCGAGCCGGCGTTCGCGCTGGGGGAGCGGGGCCAGTTCGACCTCGGCTCCGGCGAGCGACAGGGCGGCGGGTATGAGATCGAGGTGCTCGATCCCTGTCGGGACGAGCAGTTCGTCCGCGGTTGCCTCTTCGCAGAGTGCGTCGTAGATCGATCGGCTTACCGAGGACTTGTCGATGCCCAGGCCGCTGGTCGCGTTGCCCTGCGGGTCGAGGTCAACCACCAGCACATGGTGTCCGTTGATCGCGAGGTAGGCGCCGAGGTTGACCACGGTGGTGGTCTTCCCGACTCCGCCCTTCTGGTTGGCGCACGCGACCGTGTCGCCCCGTGAGGTCTCTCGTCCGTTCGCGCCCACCGATCGAATTCTAGCCGATCGAGCCTTTGCTCGCCCTTACCAGACCCTCGCCGCCGATCGTCGCCGGCTGTTTCACGTGGAACAAGCGCGATCTCCACGCAGCCGGGCCCACCGGTCCCGCTGTCATCTCCGATGTGACGGACGCGCATGGTCCGGGGGCACCGGCCGCCACGACCAGGGGCCGCATGACCCGTGGCCCGGGCCAACCGATGGTGGGGCAGGGGGGCTGCCTGTATACTCTGCCGGGCGATGACCCTGGCGCGTGCTGCGATTCCCCAGTCCCTTTCCGCGCCGTCAGGCGCGACACCCACGAGGAACGGCACGATGCAAGTCGCCCTCGCCGTGGTCGGATCGATCGTGGCTGCGCTGCTGGACACGAGTGTCGCCCCGTTCGCCATGATCGGCGGGGTCAGGCCCGACATCGTGCTGGTCACCAGCCTCGTGGTGTGCGTCTCCATCGGCAGCGAGGCCGGGTTCGTATGGGCCTTCGCGGGGGGATTGACACTGGACCTGCTGAGCGCGCCCGCGCGGCCCGTCGGATCGAGCGTGGTGGCGCTCCTCATCGCGACCGGGATCGCGGCCCTGGTCGCCCGGTTCGCCGGCCGTAACCGCCTGGTCACGGCGATTGCCGTCACGTTCCCCCTGACGTTCGTGTTCCAGCTCACCTTCGCCCTGCTGGTCGCCGCGGCGCTGGGCGGTATCCCGGCCGCCGATCCGCTGGGCTCCGCTCTTCCGGCCGCGATCGAGAACACGGTGCTGGCCGTGCCGCTCGCGCTGATCGCCCGGTGGATCTGGCTGCGCTGGGGCGTGTACGACCGGATCGACTGGTGACCGGATGACCCCCCTCCTCGACGAACGGCCGCGGACAGCCCGGCTCCTGCCGCGCTTTGCCCTGTTCGGCCTCGCGGTGGTGCTCGTACTCGCGACGCTCACCGTGCGGCTCTTCTACCTGCAGGTCTCCGGCGGCGGGTACTACCAGGGCCAGGCTGCGGCGAACATGACCGTGCTCCAGGCGATCCCCTCCAGCCGGGGGTTGATCACCGACCGCGCCGGGCGTTCGCTGGTGCTCAACGTGCCCTCCTTCGCGGTGAAGATCCGGCCCGCGGACCTGCCCTACAGCCAGCGGGACGCAGTGGTCGGGCAGCTCAGCCGGATGCTCGGGATCTCGACCACCGCGATCAACGAGGCGATCGACGGCAGCCCCGGCTCGCGCTTCGACCTGGTGCGCATCGCGAGCGCCGTGCCGGAGAACGTGGCCCGGCTCATCTCCGAGGAGCACATCGCCCTGCCCGGCGTCGAGGTCGTGGCCGAGGCGCGGCGGCAGTACACGTACGGGTCGCTGCTCTCGCAGGTCCTGGGATACACCGGCCCCATCAATCCCGCCCAGCTCCAGGCGCTGCAGTCGCAGGGGTACCTGCCCGACGACGTGCTCGGCCAGGCGGGGCTCGAGGCGCAGTACGAGCAGCAGCTGCGCGGGACCTACGGCGTCCAGCAGGTGGAACGCGACGCGTCCGGGCGCCAGATCCAGGTGCTGTCCACGCCCACACAGCCACAGGCGGGCGACACGCTGCAGCTCTCGATCGACCTGAAGACCCAGGAGCAGGCGCAGACGGCGCTCGAGTGGGGCATCAAGGCCGCGGGGATCAAGAAGGGGGTGGTCATCGTGATGAACCCCCAGACCGGCGAGGTCCTCGCGATGGTGAGCCTGCCCACGTACGACGACAACCTGTTCGCCGCCGGGATCTCCACCGCGGACTACCAGAAGCTGGCGAACGACCCGAACCAGCCCCTGCTCGACCACGCGATCGGGGAGATCTACCCGCCCGGGTCGACCTACAAGCTGGTGACGGGCAGCGCGGTGCTGGCGGACGGCAAGCTCGGTCCCGACCAGACGCTGCAGACGTACGGACACCTGATGCTGGGCAGCTACCGCTTCAACGACTGGAACGGGATGGGCTTCGGCCCGCTCACCGTGGCGGGCGGCTACGCCCAGTCATCCGACACGTTCTTCTACCAGGCGGCGGCGCTGGTGGGGATCGACCGGCTGGCCTACTGGGCCCACCAGTTCGGCTTCGGCTCGCCCACCGGGATCGACCTGCCCGGCGAGGCCAGCGGGATCGTGCCCTCCAACGAGTGGAAGATGCAGACCTTCGGGCAGCCCATCTTCCCCGGCGAGACGTACCTCGCGGGCATCGGGCAGGGCTACGACGCGGTCACCCCCATCGAGCTGCTCGACGCCTACTGCGCCCTGGCCAACGGCGGCAAGCTCTACCAGCCCCAGGTGGTGCGCCAGGTCCTGGGCCCCACCGGGCAGGTGGTGCAGGCCTTCGCGCCGAAGCTGCGCGCCCAGGTGAAGGTGCCCGCGTCCGTGCTGACGTACATGCGCGAGGCGGCCCGCGAGGCGGTGGTGATCCGCCACACCGGCAACGTGGTGGACATGCCGCTCTACGTGGCCGGCAAGACCGGCACGGCCGAGTTCGGCACCCGCAAGATCGACGGTAACCTGCCGTTCGACTCCTGGTTCGTGGGCTTCGTCTCGCCCTCGGGCGACTTCGCGAAGACCGACTCGCAGCTCGCGATCCTGGCCTTCACTTACGACACGTCGCAGAGCCTGGGCAACCCTTCCACCGAGCTCGTCAAGTACTTCCTGCAGATGCACTACGGGATCAAGCAGGACTACCGGAACCTGTTCCTGATCCAGCCCGGGGCGGGGAACTGAGCGATGGGCGCGATCAGGCTCCAGCAGGACCGGCTCAAGTGGGCCAGCCAGACGGCCGTCGCGGCGTGGAGCGCGTTCGACGTCCAGCTGGTGATCTACGCCTCGCTGCTGGCCGGCATGGGGCTGGTCATGGCCTACACCAACAGCTACGAGTCGGGCGTGGCGCCGCTGTCCGCCGGCTCCACCTTCACCCGCGGGCTCATCTGGGCCGCGCTGGCGATCGTCGCGTTCCTGGTCGCCGCCGCCTTCGACTACCGGTGGCTCAAGACGTTCGCGTGGCCGCTCTACCTCGTCAACATCGGCCTGCTGGTGATGTCGCTGGCGATCGGCTCCGGGGTGGGCGGGTCGGCCCGCTGGGTCACCGTGTTCGGCATGCAGTTCCAGTTCTCGGAGCTCGCCAAGGTGCTGATGGCGGTCGTGCTCGCCAACTGGATCAGCTCTCGGGGCACCCAGGTCGGGGGACTGCTCACGATCGTCGGTGCCGGGGTCCTCATCGTCCCGCCGATCGTGCTGGTGGCGATGCAGCCGGACCTGGGCACCTCGCTGGTGTTCGGCGCCATGGTCGTCGGCACGCTGTTCGTCTCCGGCGCCAGCCTGCGCTGGCTGGCGGTTCTGAGCGCGGGGATCGTGGCCGCGGTCCCCTTCGCGTGGACGTACCTCCTGCGCGACTACCAGAAGCAGCGGCTGATCTCGTTTCTCGACCCCGCGGCCGACCCGCAGGGGTCCGGCTACCACGTGATCCAGTCGATGATCGCGGTCGGCTCGGGCGGCCTCTTCGGCAAGGGCCTCACCAACGGCACGCAGAACTCGTTGAACTTCCTGCCGGTCCAGTCGACCGACTTCGTCTTCTCGATCCTCGCCGAGGAGCTGGGGTTCGTGGGTGCCATCGTGGTCTTCATCCTGTTCGCGGCACTCATCTGGCGGGTCCTGCTGGCGGCATGGCGCTCCGAGGACGTGTTCGGGCTCGCGTTCGCCGGCGCCATCGCCTCGATGCTGCTGTTCCAGGTGCTGGTGAACGTCGGGATGACGATCGGGATCATGCCGGTCACGGGGATCCCGCTGCCCTTCATCACGCACGGCGGCGCCTCGCTGATCAGCATCGCGCTCGGGCTGGGCGTGCTCCAGTCGATCAACCTGAGACAGGTGCGCCCGAAATGGTGAGGGCCGTCCGCGCCGGGCGGTGAGCCCCGTCGAGGCGGTCTCCCCCGGCGGTGACCCTCCTGCGCTGATCTCCGGGCAGTGACCCTCGTGCGCTGATCCCCGGGTAATGGCCCCTGTCGAGGCGCCGGCGGGTCAGCCGCGGAACCGGC
>JAJYEB010000126.1 GCA_021790375.1 Chloroflexota bacterium
CCCCGACGGTTGTGAGCGTCAATATGGCACATTACTCCACCGCGCTCGAGGTCCAGGGCAGCAGGCGGGCGCCAGACGCGGGCTGACCAGCGCCGGCAGCGGCGGCCGGGCCGCTGACCAGCATCGCGGCCGGGGCTACCCGCCCACCAGGAACGCGACGCCTGCCACCACCAGCACGCCCTCGATGATCACCACGAAGGCGCGCTCGGGCAGCCGGTCCACGATGCGCTTGCCGAGCGCGGACCCCGCGATCATCAGCGGGCCCATGGCCACGCCGATGGCCACCGATCGTGCCGAGAGGATCGACGCCTGGCCGTAGGCGACCAGCTTGGTCACGTGCATCACCACGGTGCACAGGGCCTCGGTCCCGATGTAGGCGCCCTTGACCAGGCCGAAGGCCAGGAAGAACGGCGCCATCAGCGGCCCCACGCTGCCGAGCAGCGCGGAGAGGAAGCTGAAGAGCCCGCCGATCAGGACGAATCCGCGCAGCGGGGGCCGCCGGGGCGGGCCCGGGCGGACGTGCCGCCACGCGACCGTGAGGAGCAGGAACAGGCCGAGCAGACGCGTCAGGGGCGAAAGCGGCGCGGAGGCGAACAGCAGCCCGCCGACGAAGGCGAGCGGCACCGCGCCGACGGTGAACCAGCCGACGACCGGCAGCTGCAGCTCGTGCCGGTTGAACCAGACGCGGCTTCCGTTCCCGATCAGCTGGGCCACGGTCAGGATCGGGATGGCATCGCGCACGCCGAAGGAGGCCACCAGGACCGGCAGGAGCACGGCCGCGCCCCCGAAGCCCGCGACCGCGGCGAGCGTCGCCGCCACGAAGGCCGCGCCGGCCACCAGCACCAGCTCGGAGAGGTTCATCGGGCCGTGCCTGCCCGCCGGCCGTCAGTAGCCACGTGCCCGCAGGACGCGGCGCATGGCGCGGGCCGCGGCGGCGCGATGCGAGACCCGGTTCTTCTCCCGCGCCGAGTACAGTCCCACGGTCCGGCCGCCCGGCGGCTCCCATGCCGGCTCGAAGATCGGGTCGTAGCCGAACCCGCCCCTGCCCCGGGGCTCGGTCGCGATGCGGCCCTCGAAGGTCCCGCGGCGGATCACGACGGCCGGTGCGCCCGGCCCGCCCGACGTGCCGGACCTGCCCGATGGTCGGCCCGGCTCCACCAGCGCGAGCACGCACCGGTAGCGGGCCCCGCGCCGCGCCGGCGGCAGCCCGCGCAGCTCGCGGAGCAGCTTCTCGTTGTTCTCCTCGTCGGTCGCCCGTTCGCCCGCGTAGCGGCGCGTGCGCACCCCGGGGCCGCCCCCGAGCGCGTCGACCTCGATTCCCGAATCGTCGGCGAGCGTGGGCAGCCGGGTGCGCTCGGCGTAATAGCGGGCCTTGAAGACGGCGTTCGAGTCGAACGTGTCGCCGTCCTCCGGCGCCTCCTCCTCCACGCCGACGTCGTCCAGCGAGACCAGGCGGGTGTCGGGCAGGTGCAGCAGCTCTCGCAGCTCAGCGAGCTTGTGGGCCGAGCGGGTTGCGACGACCAGGGTGCGCACGGGTTTCAGCGACCGGGCTGCCCGAGCGTCTCCGCCTGTGCCGCGAAGAGGGCGCGCAGGCCGTCGTCCGCGAGCGCCAGCAGCGTTGCCATCGAGGCCCGGTCGAACGGCTTTCCCTCCGCGGTCCCCTGCACCTCGACGTACGTGCCCGCGTCGGTGCCGGCGACGTTGAAGTCCACCTCGGCGTGCGAGTCCTCCTCGTAATCGAGGTCGAGCACCGGGCGCCCCTCCACGATCCCGACGCTGACCGCCGCGACCCGCCCGCTGAGCGCGGCCTCCAGCCCCCGGCTGCGCAGTGCCAGCACCAGCGCGACGTATCCCCCCGTGATCGACGCGGTGCGCGTTCCCCCGTCCGCCTGCAGCACGTCGCAGTCGATCGCCACCGAGCGCTCGCCGAGTTTCGCGAGGTCGACCACGCCCCGCAGCGAGCGGCCGATCAGCCGCTGGATCTCCTGGGTGCGCCCGCCCTGGCGGCCCTTCACCGCCTCGCGCGGCGTCCGCTCGGAGGTCGCGCGGGGGAGCATCGAGTACTCGGCGGTGACCCAGCCGAGGCCCTTGCCCCGCAGGTGCGGCGCCGTCCGGTCCTCCATCGTCGCCGCACACACCACGTGGGTGTCGCCGACGCGGATCAGGCACGATCCCTCGGCCCACTTCTGCACGCCCAGCTGCAGGGTCACGGGACGCAGCTGGCCGGGCAGCCGGCCGTCGTGGCGATACGGCGCGGCGCCGATGCTCATGCGTGTTCCTCCCCGGTTCCGGTCGTGCGCTCCACGGCCTTGGCTCTGTCCCAGAGCTCGTCGAGCTCCTCGAAGGTCATGGTATCGAGGGCGCGGCCGCGCTCCTCCGCGAACCGCTCGACGAGCGCGAAGCGGCGCGCGAACTTGGCGTTGCCGGCACGAAGCGCGGACTCCGCGTCGACGCCGAGCTTGCGCCCCAGGTTCACCAGGACCAGCAGCAGGTCCCCGAACTCCTCGGCGCGTTCGGCGTCCGTCCGCGCCTCGAGCAGCTCAACGGCTTCTTCCTCGAGCTTCTCGATGACGCCCTCGACGTCGGGCCAGTCGTAGCCGAGCGCCGAGGCGCGGCCCTGCATCTCCTGTGAGTACGCCAGGGCCGGCAGCGAGCGGGCAAGCCCGGCGAACGCCGCGGGAAGTGTCGGCACGGCGCGCGACGATCCGTCGCCCGGCTCACTGCCGCGCGCGGCGCGCTCGGCTGCCTTGATGCGTTCCCAGTTCTGGATCACGTCCCCGGCCGTGGCGGCCTGCGCGTCGGCGAACACGTGGGGGTGGCGCCGCACGATCTTGGCCCCGATGTGCCGGTAGACGTCGTCGAGGTCGAAGAGCCCCTCCTCGGCCCCGATCTGGGCGTGGAGCACGATCTGGAGGAGGAGGTCACCGAGCTCCTCGGCCAGGTCTGGCGAGGCGCCGTGCTCGAGCGCGTCGTACACCTCGTAGGCCTCCTCGAGGAGGAACGGGCGAAGCGACCGGTGGTCCTGCTCGCGGTCCCAGGGACAGCCCCCGGGTGCGCGGAGGCGGGCGGCGATCCACGGCAGCCCGTGGGGGCTTGCCAGGTTCGCCAGCGGATCGAGCGCCGGCAGCAGGTGGGGGCCCGCCTCGAGGGCCGCCGCGTCGAGGGCACCGACGGTCAGGTCGGGCGCGCCTCCGAGTCCGAGCACGGGGTGGGCGGCAGGATAGAGGGCGGCGAGCACCTCGATCGGCGAGGCACCGTGCGCTGCTCTCCCGGGCAGGACGTCGGGATCGAACGCCGGGGTGTCGGTGGCGGCGGTTGCGTCCGCGCCGGCGGTGCCGTTGGTGGCGGTGGGATGGGCCCGGACATCGGCGGACGAGCCCCGTGACCCTTCCGATCCCGCCGGGGTGCCTGCCGGGTCCGGCAGGACTAGCAGCGGCCACGACGGGTCGAACGCGCGGCGGACGAGCGCAGCGCAGCCGACGATCTGCACACCGTCCAGGTGGTGGATCCCGTGCCGCCCGGCGGCCTCCGCGAGGAGCGCATCGATCATCGTTCCCGCACCGTCCCTACGCCTGGCCGGCCGTGGCTGCCGGGACGTCCGGTGATCGCCAGATGCTGGCCTTGGCCCGCTGCGTGGTGTACCAGTTGGTGAACGCGTTCGCCGCCAGCTCCGCCTGCTGCGTCGGGTCCACCGGACGCTGGGCACGTTCGCTGACCAGGTAGAGATAGGTCCCGTCCGATTCGACGACGGGCCGGCTCATCTGCCCGACCTTCAGCCCGAAGAGGACATCCTGCACGGCCGGGGCGAGCTGGTACGGGGCGATCCAGCCCATGTCCCCGCCCGAATCGGCGTCCGGCGCGTCCGAATTCACCCGCGCGACCGCGGCGAAGCCGGCGCCCGGCTGGGCCAGCGCCTGCTGGATCGCCTGCAGGCGGGCCGTCACGGTGTCGTCGGAGGCGATCCGGATCTCCCAGGCGTGGACCTGCTCGATGCTTCCGGTGGTGGCATCGGCCAGCACCTTCGCCTCGAGCTTCTGCCGGATGAGATCGCCACGGATGGCGTCGCGGTACGCGGCCAGGCTGACCCCGGCCTGCACGAGCTCCTGCTGGTAGTGCGGGTCGGTGGCGGCCGGCACGATCGCCGCGACGCGGCCGATGCGGAAGGTGCCGTCCGCGCCCTGCATCACGTCGGTCGTCCCGCCTGCGGGCAGCGCGAACAGCGCCGCGACCCAGGCCGGGTCCACCGGGTCGGTGGCGGTGATGTAGCCGTAGTCACCGCCGCTCGTGGCGCTGGCGTCGGTGGAGAACGCCCGGGCGACCTGGTCGAACGGGGTGCCGGCCTGCAGCTCGGCGAGCGCCTGGTCGGCGAGCGACCTGGCCTGCGCCTCCTCGGCGGCGGTGGGGGTGCCGGGCGACGCGGCCGCGGCCGGGGTCGGGGCGGGTGACGGGGTCGCGCTCGGGGCCGGTGTTCGCGTGGCGGGCGCCTTCGTCGCGGGGGGCCTGGTGGCCGTCGCCTTCGTGGCCGGAGCCTTCGTGGCCGGAGCCTTCGTGGCCGGAGCCTTCGTGGCGGCCGGCGAAGCACTGGCGGAGGGGGTGGGGCTGGCGGCCGCTCCCGGACCCGGGGCACTGCCCGCGGCCGGGGAGCCGCCGGGAGCTGCGCCACCGGCCGGGCTCGCGCCCGGCGTCACGATGATGGCGAGCACCCTGCGCTGCTCGACCGTGGTGGCCTCCCTTGCCAGCCGGGCGTCGACCTCCGCGCCACTGACCGTGATCCCCATCTGTGCTGCCAGCTTGTCCTGGAGCGCCCTGTCGATCAGTTCCTGGACCGAGGCGGCCGGGATGTCCGCGATCTGCTGCTTCACGTACTGGAGGTCCTGTTGCGCAGTGGCCTGGTCCAGCTGGCCGGCGGCCTGGGCGCCGGCGATCCGCCGTTCCAGGACCGAGTAGCGGAACGCGTCGACCTTCTGCTGCGCGGCCCACTGGTCCCTGCTGATCCCGGTCCCGTCGACACTGGCGACGGCCGTGAGGTGATCGGCGTAGTAGGTCGAGCCCGCGACGCCGGCGAGCATGAGCACCGCGACGATCGGCAGGGCGAGGAATCCGAACCTGAGCACGACCTGCTGCCGGCGATCGTCCTGGGCTGGGAGGCGCCGCGCAGGGCGCGTGACGGGCCGGGCCCGGAAGGTCATGCGAGAGACGTGCTCCGTGGTCCACTGAAGCGCCGGCCGGGCCGTCCCCGCAGGGGTCGTCAGGGGGACTCGACCGCCGGTCGGACGCCGTAGTCTACCCCATCGCCGTCCGGACCCGGGACCAGGCGGGCCGCCAGGGCGAGCAGCGGACGCACCTGGACGTCCCAGCGGTACGTGTCGCGGTGCAGGGCGAGCGCACGGGCGCGACGTGCCTCGCGAGCCTCCGGCGGCGCATCGAGCACTTCGCGCAGGGCGCGCGAGAGATCCTCCGGGTCGGCCGGGTCGGCGACCGCGCCGAGATCGTGCCGCTCCACGATCTCGCGCATCACCGCCAGCTCCCGGCCCACCACCAGGGGAACGCCCGCCGCGAGCGATTCCCAGAACTTGTTGGGCGTGGACAACCGCTGGTTGAGCGAGTCTCCCGGCACGGCGATCAGGGCCGCGTCGGCCCCCGCCGCCCAGCGCGGAACGTCGTCGGGGTGCACCGGCGGCAGCGTCACGTGCCGGCCGGCGAACCGCGGGTCGGCGTCCAGGGCCCGCATCCGCTCGTACCACGGCCCGAACCCCACGGCCACGAAGGCGGCATCCGGCAGGCGCAGCACGGCCTCGCCCGACTCGAGCAACCCGCGGTCGGCGCCGAGGATGCCCAGGAACAGCACGAGGCGGGTCGTGGAGGGAAGCCCCGCGGCACGCCGCAGCTCATCCGGCGGCGGCTCCCGCGGAGGCTCGTACGGAGGGCAGTTGCGCACCACGGCCGGCTCTTCGGCGAGTGCCCAGCGGCGTCGC
>JAJYEB010000127.1 GCA_021790375.1 Chloroflexota bacterium
CCGGCCGACCGGGGCCTGACCGAGAAGGCGCTGCATCGCCTCGCCGACGGGCAGCTCGTGGAATCCGTGCTGATGCGGTACCCCGGCCGCCCGGGCTACCGGGAGCGGGCCACCGTCTGCATCTCGAGCCAGGCCGGCTGCGCGGTCGGTTGCCCGTTCTGTGCCACCGGCGAGCTGGGCTTCGGCCGGGATCTCGATGCCGCGGAGATCGTGGACCAGGTCCGGTTCTGGGCGAGGCGCCTGGCCGGCTCGGGGCGGCACGTCACGAACGTGGTCTTCATGGGCATGGGCGAGCCGCTGCTCAACCTCGACGCCGTGCTGGCGGCGGCCGCGGCGCTGACCGATCCGGCGCGCTTCGGCCTCGGGGGCCGGCACGTGACCGTCAGCACGAGCGGCGTCACGCCCGGGATCGAGCGACTGACCGCGCTCCGGCCCTCCTGGACGCTGGCGGTGTCGCTCCACGCCGCGCGCCCGTCGCTTCGCGACGTGCTCGTGCCGCTCAACCGGCGCTACCCGGTCGAGGGCGTGATCGAGGCGGCCTCCGCCTATGCGGATGCCACGGGTCGCCGGGTCAGCTACGAGTACGTGATGATCGACGGCGTCAACGACACGCCGGCCGACGCCGCGGCGGCGGCGGCCCTGCTGGGGGGCCGGTTGGCACACGTGAACCTGATCCCCATGAACCCTGTCGCGCACACCGCCTGGCTGCCCAGCAGGCCCGAACGCATCGAACCGTTTGCGGCCGTGCTGCGCGCCGCGGGGATCGCGACCACGGTCCGCCGCACCCGGGGCGACGAGATCGGCGCCGCGTGCGGCCAGCTCGCGGCCGAGCGTGGCGGCATGCCGGCGCCGGCGACCGTTCGCCGGAGGCGCGAGCATCTCGAGCGCGCGGGGGCGGCATCGCTCGCCGGCCGGCCAGGGTGAACAACGGTCGGGCGCGGCTCGCGGCCGGGATCCTGGAGGCGGACTTCGGGAACCTCTACCGCGTGGTCCGCAAGCTTGAACGGGCCGGGGCGGATCGCCTGCACCTCGACGTGATGGACGGCCACTTCGTCCCGAGCCTCACGTTCGGGGCCGATGTCGTCCGGGCCCTGCGCCGGCTGACCCGCCTGCCGCTGGACGTGCACCTCCTGGTCGACCGTCCCTCGACGCTGGTGGAGGGGCTCATCGCCGCCGGGTCGGACTCCATCACGATGCACGTCGAGGCCCCGGAGCCGGCGGAGCGCATCCTGGAGGCGCTGCGGGCGGTAAGGCGCGCCGGGCTGGGTCCCGGACTCGCGGTGAACCCGGCCACGCCGGTGGCGGCGCTCGCGCCGTTCCGCGAGGCGCTCGACATCGCGCTGGTCCTGATGGTGGACCCCGCGACCCCGGGCCAGCGGTTCCGCCGCGAGCTCGCCGGCAAGGTGGCGGACGCGCGCGAGCTGTTCGCCGGCCGCCCGCACGGGTGGGAGGTGCATGTCGAGGGCGGGATCGGGCGAGAGAACGCCGAGGTGGTCGGCGGGTTCGGCGCGGACATCCTGGTCGTCGGCTCGGCGCTCTTCGAGCGCGGCCACGACGTCGCGCGCGAGATACGCCTGGTCAAGGCGCTGGCCGACGAGGGCTGGACGCGGGAGATCGGCCGCGGCGAACCGCCCATCCCGCGAGAGTCGTGGTCGGTGGTGGCGACGCTGCCCCATCCCGATGCGGACGAGCTCAGCCGCACCATCGAGCGGGCCGGGATCCCGACGCTCGTCCTGCGAACCGGCCCGTTCGTGCCCGGGGTCGACGCGGAACGCGTGGTGATGGTGCCGGCCTCCGCCGAGATCTTCGCGCGGAAGCGGTTCGGTCTCGGGTTCGCCGAGGAGGACGAGGCGCTGTGACCGCGCGCCCCGCGCAGTCGTCCGACGGTGGGGCGGGTGCGGCGGGCACGGCTGCCGCACCGGTACCGGCGGCGGGCGCCACCGGCACGGTGAGCGCCCCGGCGCGCGCTCCGGTCGTCGCGCTGGCCTCCGGCGGCGACGCCTCGGGGTCGGCGGCGCTCGGCGAGCGCAACAACCGGATCCTGCTGATCGCGGTCGCGCTCTACGTGGCCATCCTGAGCTTCCTCATGATCGCGAAGGGGATCGGCGTCACGCCGGACGTCCTGCTGGTCGGGTTCGGGCTGGCGGCCGTGGTCCTGGGGCGCGGGCGGCTCTTCTTCCGCGACTGGGTCCCGTTCATCGCGCTGTTCTTCGCCTACGAGCTGATGCGCGGGTACGCGGACGACTTCGGCATGGCGATCCACATCACCGACGTCATCGCGATCGACCGGATCATCGGGCTGGGGACGCTGCCCACCCAGTGGCTGCAGGGATGGTTCCACCCGGCGACGGGCCCCGACCTGGTCGCGGTCGGCGCGACGATCGTGTACTTCCTGCACTTCCCGCTGCCGCTGGCGGTCGGGTTCCTGCTGTGGCTCAAGCGCCGGTCGCTCTACTACGACTTCGTGGCGGCCCTGATCGTGCTCTGCATCGCGGGCTTCGTGACGTTCCTGTTCGTGCCCGTCGCGCCCCCCTGGTACGCGGCGCAGCACGGCTTCCTGAACGGCCCGAACGGCCAGCCGCTGATCCAGTACCTCAAGCCGGTGGGCTTCGACGAGCTCGCCTCCTGGCTCGGGTTCAACGGCCACTACCTGTACACGTACACGTTCTACGACATCGGGCCGAACCCGGTGGCCGCGTTCCCCTCGCTGCATGCCGGGTTCCCGTTCCTCGCGTTCCTGTTCGCGCTGCGGGGGTTCGGGCGCGTGGGCTGGCTCGTGCTCGGGTACTTCGCGCTGGTCGTGTTCTCGATCGTGTACCTCGGCGACCACTACGTGATCGACGCGATCGCCGGGGTGGCCTACGCGTCCGCCTCGTACGCCCTCGTGGCGCACGCGCCGGCGTGGTTCCGCGGCGTGCTCGATCGCCTCCGCGATGATTCGCTGGCGCAGCCGCGGACCGCGGGCGTGGCCGGGGGCGCGGCGCTCGCCGGGCGCGTCCACGTCGCGTGGCGCAGCATCGGGCTGGGCCTGGCGGCCGCCGGCGCCGGCGCGCTGGGCGCGGGCGCGCTGGCCGCAGGCGGCACGCCGGCGGGTTCGTTCGCGTACGCGATCCCCGCGGCGCTGGTGCTCCTCGGGGCGTCCGTGGCGGCCGCCGGCCTGTTCCGGCGCTGATCGATGCGCCTGCTGCTGCAGCGCGTCAGCCGCGCCGAGGTCCGCGTGGACGGCCGCGCGGTGGGGAGCATCGGCCTCGGCCTGGTGGCGCTCGTCGGGGTCGGCCACGGCGACACGCGGGAGCTCGCCCGCACGATGGCGCGCCGGACCGTGGAGCTCCGCATCTTCCCGGACGAGGCGGGGCGGACGAACCGGTCGCTGCTCGACGTCGGCGGCGGTGTCCTCGCGGTGAGCCAGTTCACGCTGTACGCGGACACGAGCCGCGGGCGTCGCCCGTCGTTCCTGCGGGCCGCGACGCCGGACGTCGGCGCGCGCCTCTACGCGGCCTACGCCGACGAGCTGGAGGCCCTGGGGGTGCGGGTGGGCCGGGGGGTGTTCGGGGCGAGGATGGAGGTCGACCTCGTCAACGACGGGCCGTTCACGATCTGGCTGGACTCGGAGCGGGAGGGCCCGGCTCCGGAGGAGTGAGCGCGGGCAGGCGCGCCGCGCGCCCGACGTGCGCCCGCCCGCACGCGAATGGCGCCGGGCGCGACACCGGGCGGGAGCCGCGGCGGTTGGCCGCGGCCCGCTCCGTCAGGCCGACTTGGCGAGGGTGCGCCGGCAGCGGGTGCAGACGAGCGCGTTCACGAGCTTCCCGCCGCGCTCCACCTGGAGCCGGTGCAGGTTGGGCTCGCAGCGCCGGTGGGCGCGCACGCGGTTCATGCCACTCGACTGGGGGTTGAAGCCACCCATCGAGGTCTTGCCGCAGATCGCGCAGGAGCGGGCCATGGGATCCTCAGGTATCGGTTCAGGGACGAGATCGGGCGCGCCGTGGCTGTGGCGCGGCGGTTGCGTACTATAGCATGTCGATCGATCGCACAGCCACCGGAAGGACCGCCCCAACGAGACCGAACCCGCTGCCCGGACACGCGCTCGTCACGCGGCGCGCCGTCTCCGACCTGGTCCGCCAGGCGGCCGCCACGTCGTACGGCGTGGTCGGCTTCACGAACCCGGACCTGCGCACGCGCCTGCAGTCGCTGCTGCACTACAGCCCGCCCGGGGTGAGCGTCCGGATCGTGCCGACGCTGGACGTCCGGATCTCGCTGCGGGTCGCCTTCGGCGTCCCCATCGCCGAGGTCGCCAGCAACGTTGAGTCGGCCGTCCGCTATGCGCTGCACCAGGCGCTGGGACGCGACGTCGACAGCCTGGTGATCCACGTGGGCGGGCTGCAGGTGCGGCGCGCGGCGAAGACGGAGACCGGAGCCGTGCCCGAGTGAGCCGGCGGGGCGCCGACGGAGACGGCCTGCTCGACGCGTTTCGCGGGGCGCTCGCGATGCTCGAGCAGTCCGCGGAGGCGATCAACGCGCTCAACGTGTTCCCCGTCCCGGACGGCGACACCGGTTCGAACATGCTGGCCACCCTGCGTGCCGCGCTCGCCGAGGCCGAGGCGATCCCGGCCGAGGAGCGCAGCGTGGGCACGGTGTCCGCGGCGATCAGCCACGGGGCCCTCATGGGGGCGCGCGGCAACAGCGGCGTGATCCTGTCCCAGATCCTGCGCGGGATGGCGCACGCGCTCGCCGGCCGGCCCCGCATGGGCCCGCTGGACCTGGCGCACGCCCTGGCCACCGGCAGCCAGACTGCGCACAGCGCGGTCCTGCGGCCCGTCGAGGGGACGATCCTGACCGTGGTGCGCGAGGCGGCCGCTGCGGCCGTGTCGGCCGCCGAGCACGACCCGGACATGGAGGCCGTGCTCGGCGCCGCCGTCGAGGCGGCCGAGCAGGCGGTGGCCCGCACCCCGTCGCTGCTGCCGGTGCTGCGGGAGGCCGGCGTCGTGGACGCCGGGGGGGAGGGCCTCTACCGGATCCTGCAGGGCGCGCTCAGATCGCTCCTCGGGCGCACGGCGCCGGCGGAGATGGTGTCCGGGGAGGCGTCGCATCCCGCGGCCGTGATCGCGAGCGCCGACGAAGGGTTCGGGTACGAGACCATGTTCCTGGTGATGGCGTCGGCAGGGCACGCCCTCGACCTGGACGCCATCCGTTCGAGGCTCGGCGATCTCGGCGAGTCCATCCTGGTCGCCGGGGACTCGCGCGCCGTCAAGGTGCACGTCCACAGCGAGCGGCCCGACCTCGTGATCGGCTACGGCCTCTCCCTCGGACCGCTCAGCCACGTCAGCGTGGAGAACCTGGATCGGCAGGCCCGCGAGGCCAGGGAGGCCCAGGCGCACGCCTTCACGGGTGTCGGCGCCGCGCCGGCACGCGTGCCGGACCGGGAGATGACGGCCGGGGGCGGTCGTGCGCAGGCCGGAGGGGTGGCCGGGACGGCTGCGCCCGGCGGCCGGGAGGCGGCCGGCGTCGCGGTGGCCACGGCGGTCCTGCAGGAGGCGGGCTCCGGCGCGCAACCAGGCCAGTTCGTGGCCGGCGGGAACGGACACGCTCCGGGTCACGACCACCCGGGCACCCCGCACGATCACGGGCTCCACGCGGGCCCGCCGATCGTGGCGGTGGCCTCCGGGGACGGGATCGTCGCGATCCTGCGGAGCTTCGGCGTGGCACAGGTGGTGGGCGGCGGCCAGTCGGCGAACCCCTCGGCCGGGGAGCTCCTGGGGGCCGCGCAGGGACTGGGCACGGACGAGGTGCTGGTGCTGCCCAACAACCCCAACGTGAAGCTCGCGGCGCAGCAGGCGTCCGCCCTCGCCCGGGACACGCGGATCGTGGTGGTGCCCACGCGCAACGCCCCGGAAGGGTTCGCGGCGCTGCTCGCGTACGACCCGTCCCGTGACGCCGAGGCGAACGCGGCGGCCATGCTGGCCTCGGCGCGAAGCAT
>JAJYEB010000128.1 GCA_021790375.1 Chloroflexota bacterium
GTGGCGGCCGAACACCGCGCCCACGCGTGGATGCTCGCCGACGCCGGCGCGCAGCTGCTCCGGATCGACGCGATGGAGTCCATCGCCGAGAGCGAGGCGGCGACCCGGGAGGCGCTCGCGACCGGGCTGGAGACCTGGACCGGGGTGGCGGTCGACCGGTCCGGCATCGTGCTCCCTTCCGGGGAATCGCTGCCGGCCTGGGCGGCGGTGATCACGCCGCTGGGACCCGACGTGCTGCTGGTCACGGCACCCTCGTTCGGTGCCACGCGCGCGGCGCTCGGGGCGCTCGGTGCGACGCAGGCGGCGCGCGAGGCGCTGGGGGCGCCCGGCCCGGGAACTCCGGTCGTGCTGGGGGGCTCGCTGCCCGCCGGGCCGCCGGACCCGGACGAGTCGCCCGACCCGGACGGCCAACCCGCGCCCGGGCCGGCGCCGGATGCGCGAGTGGCCGGGTGCGTCGTGCTGGACGCGGGCACCGACGGTTCCCCGCAGCGTGTCGCGCTCTTGCGAGCAGAGGCGGACCGACAGAACGCCCGCCGCCGGCGGGCTCGCCACGACCTGCTCGAGCGCCGGCAGGCATGGCTCGCCCAGGTCGTCGATCGGGCCCTCCCCGGCCCCGCGCTGTGGCTGGCCCGGACGGCGCCGGAGTTCCCGCTCCCCGGGCCGTTTGCCTGGGACGTCGTCGAGGCGGGCGACCTGGCCCGGCTCCCGGCCGATCGCTACCGGGCCGCGGTCGCCCCGGCGGACGCCGCAGCCGAGGGCGGCGGGGCGGCCGTGCCGCTCTCGGTCGCGGAGCTGCGCCGGCTGATCACCGTGCTGGAACCCGGGGCCTGGATGCTGGTCGAGGGGGATCCGGCGGCCGATGTTCTCGCCTCGGACGAGCGGACCGGCGGACTCCTGCCGGCCGAACGCCTGCCCTCGGGCCCACCGTGCTGGCTGGTTCGCCGGCGCCCGTGAACCAGGCGGGCGATCCGCGACAGCTGCCGCCCGCGACCGGGCCATCCAGTTCTTGACGGGGCCGCTGCGCCACCGGACCCTGCGGTCGGAGGCGAAAGGAGGCACCCGCACTGAGCTCACAGCGACCACCCATGAACGCGGCCACCCGGCGAGAACGGCGCGCCGCGGAGCGCGATCGGCGGAGACCTGGGGGGACACCGGCCCACGGGGTCGGCGCCGGGAGCGCCCGTCGCACGGCTGCACCGCGAACAGGCCTGGCGGCCCTCGTCCGCTCCCCGATCGCGCTGGTCACGGCCGCGGCCGTGCTGGTCGGCGTGGGGCTGCTCGCCGCGAACGTGCTGCTGAGCCAGCCGCGGGCGGCGGCCAGCATCGTCGCTCCGGCCGAGCCGGCGCCCACCGATCTCGCCACCGGACGCACGCTGGGGGCGGCGGACGCGAACGTGACCCTCGACGTGTACGTGGACTTCCAGTGCCCCAACTGCGCCGCCTACGCGCAGCAGGTCGAGCCGCGCCTGGTGAACCAGTACGTGCGGCCCGGATCGGCCAGGATGGTCATCCACGACCTGGCGTTCCTGGGTCCCACCTCCAACCCGGGCAGCGACGAGTCGGTCCAGGCGGCGCTGGCCGCGAACTGCGCCCAGGACCAGGGCCGGTTCTGGACCTACCAGGAGTACCTGTTCGCGAACCAGGGCCCCGTGGAGAACGGAGGCACGTTCAGCAGGTCGCTCCTCGACGGGATCGCGAGCCGGCTGGGCCTGGACCGGACCAGGTTCGACGCGTGCATGGCCGACCCCGCCAGGACGAAGGCGGTGCAGGCGGAGACCCAGACCGCGATTGCGGCCGGGATCGACCGGACCCCGACCATCCTCGTGAACGGGAAGGCCGTGGGTTCGTGGGACCTGCAGACGATCTCGAACGCGATCGATGCGGCGCTCCAGGGGAACTCCGCCAGCCCGTTGGCCTCGCCGTCCGCCTCGGCCCCGGCCGGCTGACCGGACGAACCCTGGCCGGCAGATAGGGTGAACCCCGGGGTTGCGCTGACTGGCGCCGCGCGCACCCTCGAGCACCCTCGCGTCGCGCGAGGATCCGTCAGAGCGTGTAGTCGTCCTCAGCCGGCGGACGGATGCGCCCGCGCGTCAGCCGGGAGAACAGGCGCCGGGTCGCGCGCCGGTGTGAGTAGGCCACGCCGATCAGGATCAGCAGGACGAAATCAGCCCCGCCCACGATGCCCGCCGCGACGTAGCCCAGCTGCTGGCCGATGTCTCCCGTGATCGACAGCGCGGGGATGGTCGCCCCGATGAGCCCCAGCGCGAAGAACGGCGGGCGCGGCGCGACGTCGCTGCGGAACGTCGCCACCGACGGCCCGTTCGCGCCCAAGCCGCCGATCACGAAGGCGTGGCCGCTGGTCACGACCGCGGCGCTGCCCGCGCGGGGCTCCGATCGCCCGCTTGCCGCCAGGTTGTCCTGTGTGAGCTGCTGCCAGCCTCCGGGAAGGTTCCCCAGGCTGTCGGGGGTGGCCCAGTAGAACGAGTCGGTGGGCTTCCCGGCCGCGTCCCGGCCACCCACCACGTACAGGGCGCCGTTGATGACGAACCCCGCCGCGTCGGTCCGGGGCGCCGGCAGGGCCTGCGAGGGCAGGCTTGCGCTCCAGCCGAGCACCCCGTGCGTCGTGGGATCGACCGCCGGCTCACCCTTCGAATCGAGCGCCAGGCGGAACACCGTGGGCTGTGCGCCGTGCGCGTCCTGGCCGCCGACGACGTAGAGGAAGTTGCCCACCTGCGCGCCGAATGCGAGCGCTCGCGGCTGGGGCAGCGCCAGGGCCGGTTGCTCCTGCCACGGCCCGAGTGCGCCCGAGGTGGCGTCCTGGATCGAGCGATACACGGTGCGGCTGTAGGTCCCGTCCGCGTTCTGGCCGCCCAGGAGCCAGACGCTGGTCGAACCGGCGATCGCCACCGCTCCGGCGAGCGGCTTCGGCAGCTTCAGGGCGGCGAGCGTCTTCCACCCGGTCAGGTTCCCGTTGTCGATGGTCGCCTCGTAGACGGTGTCGGTCGCGGCGCCCGACTGGTCGGCACCGCCGATCACCAGGGTCGTGCCGGAGAGCGAGACCACCGCCGCGCTCACGCGCGGCGCCGGCAGCGGGGGCCCCGGCTTCCACGGTGACAGGTTGCCGTCAGTGGTCACGCTGGTCTCGAACACCGAGGCGGTCGTGCCGCTCGGGCCGCGCCCTCCCGCGAGGTACAGGTTCGTGCCCGCGCTGATCGGCACGGCGTCGATCCGGCCCTCCGGGAGCGACAGCTGGGCGGGATTGCCCTGCCAGGGGATCACCGACCCCGCGGGCGCGGGGCAGGGCAGGTCGGCGTTGACCGGAGGGCAGAGGTTGATCGGGCTCGCCACGTTCGCGCCGAGGTTGATGGTCGGGAACACGGTGAAGTAGTACGCGCGGTCGGGGAAGTAGCCCAGCAGGAGGACCAGCAGCAGGAACCAGCCGAAGGCCTTGATCCCTGCCCAGGTCCATCCGTCGGCGTCGAACGCACCGAAGAATGCCCGCCTGCGGCCGCCGCCCGGCGGCAACGCCCGTTCCGCCACGTTCCCTCCTGCTCCTCTGCCCGGACGCCTACGGCTCGATCTGGATGGTGCCGTGCATGGTCGTGTAGTGGCCCGGCACCAGGCACCCGAAGCCGAACTGCCCGTCCTGGTTGAACGTGTAGTCGAGCGTCTCGGTCCCCGACGAGAAGTCCGGGACGCCCTTGAGGTTCGCGGTGTTGCTGGCCTGCAGGTCGGACACCGGCCCGACGTAGAAGTTGTGCGTGAAGCCGGCGGTGTTGGTGATCTCGAAGCGCACCGTCTCGCCCTTCTTGACGTAGATCGTCGAGGCGGGCTGCCCGCTGGCATCCGTGATCTGGAGCTGCGCGGTCTCGTCGAGCTTGATCACGCGCGGGTTCTGCGCGGTCCCCGGGTTGGCGATGACCGGGGCAGTGGCCGCGGCCCCGGCACCGCTCGCCCCCGCGGCGCTCGCGGCCGGCGCCGCGCCCCCGATGACGCCGCTCGGGTTACGCCAGCAGGCGGGCACCGGCGTGGCCCCCGGCGGCGGCGTGTAGCTCGGATCCCGCCAGCCGTGGTGGATCGCCGACGGACCGGCCGTCTGCCCCGGCGAGGCGACCGGCTGGTAGACCCAGGTCTGGTTCGAGCTGGCGGTGATGAACGCGATCAGGTCGTTGATCTGCACGTAGTTGAGCGGCCCACCGTTCACGTCCGACCAGATCGGCATGAGGCTGTTCGGATCGCCGCAGACGTACCGGCCGCCCACGGTGAGCACGTTGCGGATGTAGGTCGGGTTGAGGTGGCCGGCCCCGGGCGCGCCGGCGGGCGTGACGGCGTTGTAGAGCTTGCCCTGGTCGTTGAGGGGCGGCCCGATGCCGCCCTGCCCCTGGGCCCCGTGGCACCGTGCGCAGTTCGAGAGGAACAGCTGCTCACCGGCGGCGATCGCGGTGACCTGCTGAGCCTGGGCCTCCTTCGCCAGTCGGCTCGTGTTGGCCACCGCCGGGACGCCCAGGTCGTAGAACCAGTAGATCGGGATGAAGAGCACGATGACCAGCACGGCCAGGAACGCGATCGCGCGGGCGTTCCCGGTCTGCCGCACGATCTGCGCCGCGCGCTCCTCGCTGAGGCCGACGGTGTGCGCGGTCTCCGGCGCGGAGAACCGCTCGAGGCCTGGCTCGCTGGCCGCCCGCGGCTCCAGCTCGCGGCCCGTCCGTCCGCCCGTGGAGCCGCTCACAGGCAGCCCGGACCCTTGGCCGGGATGAGGCCGGGCTGGCCGAGCGAGACCGGCAGCGGCCCCAGCGTGATCTTGCCCGTGTCGATCGTCAGCACTCCCGAGGAGTCGATCGTGGAGGCGAAGCGGTCCAGGCTGCGGGGCGCCGGCCCGAGCTGCAGGACCTTGATACCCAGCCGGTCGTAGCGCGAGCCGTGGCAGGGACACTCGAACCAGAAGTTGCTGGCGCAGAAGTTGGGCTTGCAGCCGAGGTGCGTACAGCGCTGCCAGAGGGTCCGCACATTGGTGGTCGCGCCGTCTCCCTGGGGGTTGTCGCCCGGGATGAAGCCGCGCGTCGGGTCGAGCATCACGATGAACGACTGCGCCAGCTGGAAGTACGCGGGCGCGCCGTCGCTGAACTTGGTGCCGCTGGTGGCCGGCGATGCGGCGACCACCTTGATGTCGCCGATCTCCACCTTGCCGCCGAACCCGCCGGCCAGGTTGGGCCACAGGAACCCGAGGGTCCCGCCCAGGACCTCGGTCAGCCACAGGCCCACGCCGGCGCCCAGCGACCGGCGCAGGAGTTGCCGGCGCGACAGCCCGGCGGAACGGCCGGACCGCATCGACTTGAGCACCTCGGGGGTCAGGGCCCGGGGTTGCTCCGAGACGGCGAGCTTCCAGTTACCCATGAGACGGCCGTCCTCCCAGGAGACGCGTGCCAGGTTTCACGGCGCGTACTCGATCACAGTGCGAAGTGGAGCCCGCTGATCCAGGGCAGCTCGAAGGCATAGCCGGGGCCCCGGAAGAACGCCCCCACGAATGTCAGGAAGAGCCCGAAGATCGCGATGTACGTGAACAGCATGATCCCGACCTTCCGGTCCACCGGACGGTGCGAACCACCGGTGCCGTCGGGCCCCCGGTCGATGAAAGGGATGAGGGCCGCGCCCACGAGCACGAAGGCCGGGACCAGCACGCCGGCCACCGTCGGGTGGAAGGCGGTAAGCAACTCCTGGAGGCCGACGAAGTACCAGGGCGCCTTGGCGACTTCGGGAGTCACGTTGCCGTTCGCCAGGTCCTCCAGCGGCGCGTTGACGAACACCCCCATCAGCAGGAGGAAGATGCTCATCATGGCGGCCGCGAAGAACTCGATGGCGAGCAGGTGCGGCCAGGTCAGGACCGTGTCGTCCGGCTCCTTCTGGACCCGCACCACCGCGTC
>JAJYEB010000129.1 GCA_021790375.1 Chloroflexota bacterium
GCTGCTCGCGACCCTCGCGGGCAGCACGGGGGCCACGGCACCCTGAAGTCCGGCCGGCCGGACCGGGGCCGACCGATCACCCGGGCCCCGTCTCGCCCGCGTCGGCCAGCGCCCTCGCCCAGCTGACCGACATGCTCGCACCGCCCGCCGGAGAGGTTCCGATCCGCCAGCGACCCCCGGAGGCCCTGACGATGGCGTCGGCGATGGCCAGGCCCAGCCCGGCAACGCCCGGCGTGTCGGTCGCCCGGTGGAAGCGGTCGAAGATACGGGTCCGCTCCTCGGGCGGGATCCCGGGCCCGGAGTCGTCCACCGTCACCCTGACCCGCGCGCCGTCGTGGGTCACGGACACGTCCACCGAGCCGCCCTCGGGCTAGTAGCGGCAGGCGTTGTCGAGCAGCACGCCCAGGAGCCGGTCCAGCCACTCGGGAGGCACCGCGATGACGCTGGACCCAGGCGCCGGGTGGACCCGGAGCGACAGGCGCCGGGCCTCCGCGACGACCGCGAAGCGGTCGGCCGTCTGGGCGGCCAGCACGCCGCCATCCACGGGTTCCGCGTGCGGCAGCCCCTGGGCTGCGTCGAAGCGGGCCAGCCAGAGCATGTCGTCAACCAGCCGCCGGATGCGCTTGTTCTCGTGGTCCACGCGCTGGAACGCGGTTCGGTACCAGATCTCGGAGCGGTCCTGCGCCAGCGCCAGGCTGGTCTCTGCCTCGATCCCCGAGAGCGGGGTGCGCAGCTCGTGCGAGGCGTCGGCGGTGAACTCGAGCTGGCGCTGCCGGGCGCGCTCGATCGGGGCGGCCACGCGGCGTCCGATGCCCACGGCTCCGAGGAACACCAGCAGCAACAGGATCGGGCCGATGATCGCCTCGGCGACGATCACGGTCGACTGAGCGTGCGAGACGCTCTCCATGGTCGGCACCGACGGGAATTGCCCGGCCGGACGGGGCCGGAACGCCGGCACGAGTGATCCCGCCTCGTCGTATTGGCAGTGGTGATGCGCGACGGACTTCGGGTCGGCACCGACGGGAATTGCCCGGCCGGACGGGGCCGGAACGCCGGCACGAGTGGTCCCGCCTCGTCGTATTGGCAGTGGTGATGCGCGACGGACTTCGGGTCGGCATCGCCGGGAATCGCCCGGCCGCCCGGGGGCCGGGACGCCGGCGCGAGGGGTCCCGCCTCGTCGTATCGGCAGTGGTGATGCGCGACGGACTTCGGGTCGGCATCGCCGGGAATCGCCCGGCCGGACGGGGCCGGAACGCCGGCACGACTGGTCCCGCCTCGTCGTATCGGCAGTGGTGATGCGCTGACCCCCCGGCGAGACGGACGCCTGCCGCCGGCCGCAGCGGCATGGCGTGGGCCATGCGTGCCGCGAGCGTGGCGTCCGTCGTGTGTGTTACGGCGCGCGGCGGCATGGCGTGGGCCATGTGTGGCGCGGGGCGCGGGGGCATCCGTGCCGCGTCGTGCGGAGTCCAGGCGGGCGGCGGCGCGGAGGCGGGCGGGACGAGTCGCGTGGAAGGCGCGGGAGATGGCCCGGCAACACCTGTACTGATACGGTGGCGCCTCGCCGTAAAGGGTGGCGCCTCGCCGCAAAAGGGCGGCGCCTCGCCGCAGGGCGTGGCGGCTCGCCGTAGTTGGTGGTGCCTCGCCGTGGAGCGTGGCTCCTCGCTGAGGGGGTTGCGCCTCGCTGGAGCGCGGGGCCTCACGCGGCTACGTCGTCGGCCAACGTTCCTCGAACACGACCTGCTCGCGCGGCAGTCGCGCCTGTCCGGGAGCCGACTTGGGCCGGCGCGCCGTGTCGGTCGGGTGACCCACGGCAACCAGGGTCCGCACGAACCGGTCGGCGGGGAGCCCGAGGAGCTCACCGACCCCGTCCCGAACGTCGGGACGGATCCAGGCGACCCCCGCGCCGAGGCCGAGCATCGACGCGGCGATGAGCATCCGTTCCGCGGCGCGGCCGTCGTCGAACGCGCGGGAGATCGCCCGGTCGCGATCCACCGGAAGTGCGATCGCGATGGCGACCGGCGCGGTCAGCAGGGGGCGAGTCTGCGGCTGGCCCGCCGCCGCGATCCTGCGCAGGGTCTCCGGGCTGCGGACCACGATGAACCGCCAGGGCTGCTCGTTGTTGCTGCTGCCCGACCACCGCGCGACCTCGGTGATCGCCTCGAGCTCGGCCTGGTCCGGGGGATCCCCGGTGAACTCGCGGTACTGCCGGGTACGGACCAGGGGACGCACCCGTTCGGCATGGGAGATCGGCTGGGGGCGCGAGGCTTCAGGGGTCGGCTGTGTCATCGCCTCACGCTAGCAGAGGAGGCAATGCGCTCGAAGCCGCTTCTAGAGCGCGGCCACAGGGCCGCGATGGGCGAGGGCGACATCCCCGCGATCCGCGAGGGCGACATCCCCGCGATGGGCGCGGGCGTCATCCCCCCAGGACGGCCGTTCATGGGCCCCCTCGGCGTGGCAGGTGTACCGTCGCGCCCGATGGAACAGCCCGTGAACGGCGCCTCGCCGCGAACCCGCGCCCGGCGTACCGTGCTGGTCGGGTTCGGCGCGACCGGTGCCATCCTGGTGCTGCTGGCGGCGGCCCTGTGGGCTGCGCCCGGCGGTCCGGGTGACCACGGGGCCGCAAGTCCACCGGGCGCAGGTCACGCCGGCACGGGACCGGCCGGCACCGGGGTCCTCCCTGCGCGCGCGAGCCCGGTGGCCGTGCTCCCGCCGTCGTCGTTCGCATCTCCCGCCGCGTCGATCCCGTCGGCCGCCCCGCCCTCGCCGAGCCCCAGGCCGACCTCGGCGCCCTTCTCGTCGGTGCCGGTGCCGGCCGGATCGTTCGCCCAGTACAACCTCCCGGCTCCGTGGGTGGGCGGCACCTCGCCGTGGGCCAACATATGGGTCTACACGCCGGCCGGGTACGGGACATCGTCGCCCACGCGCTATCCGGTCATCTACGAGGTGCCATGGGGAGGGGACGGTTGGGAGAGCGGGATCCACGTCCGCGAGCTCCTCGACACGCTGATCGCCGACGGCACCCTGCCGCCGTCGCTGATGGTGTTCATCAACCAGGCCCGCGGTCCGTACCGGCCGAGCGAGTGCGCCGACTCCGCCGACGGCCGCGAGCACTTCGACTCGTACGTGGCGCAGACGGTGGTCCCGTGGGTCGACGCGCACTTCCGAACCCTGCGCATGCCACTCGCCCGCACTCTGGTCGGCTTCTCGCAGGGCGGCTACTGCGCGCCCACCCTGCTGTTCCATCACCCCGACCTGTTCGCCAGCGCCGTCTCGTTCAGCGGGTACTTCGTGGCCGGCGTCTGGAGCCCCGACACCCGGCTGGCATACCTGCCGTTCGGCGGCAACGCGACGCTGATCGCCGACGATTCGCCGGACGTCCTGGCCGGACGGCTGCCCTCCTCGGTCCGGGCGCACCTGTTCCTGGTTCTGGTCGGCACCCCGGGCGAGGCCTTCTACGGCCCGCAGCTGCAGTCGTTCTCGGGAACACTCGCCGCGCACGGGTACCGGTTCGTGGTCCTGGACAGCCCCGTCGGCCACTCGTGGCGGCAGGTGCGTCTCACCTTCGCGGCGGCCCTGGCGGCGGTCACGCGGCACCAGGCGCAGGCGGGCCTCGCCATGCCGCGCGGCTGACCCCCGGCAATCACGCAGCGCGGCCGAGCGGGCCTCGTCATGCCGCGCGGCTGACCCCGACGATCAGGCTGCGCGGAGGCGCGCCAGCCACGCGTGCACGCGCCCCGACGGCAGCAGCGTCTCGAGCGTCTCGTCGTCGATGGCTTCCACCGACCAGCCCACCCGGAACGCCCGGCGCAGCGCATCCCGCCGCACGCGCTCGGGCCCGTACCCGAACGGGTTCCGGTCGCTCCAGCAGAGCACGAAGCACCGTCCGCCCGGCGCGATCGCGGCCCGCAGGCTCGCCGCGTACGCGGCCCGTTCGGCGGGCTGCAGCGTGTGGAACAGACCCACGTCAAGGATCGTGTCGAACACGTGGCCGAGCCGCGCCACGAGTTCCGGCAGTCGGAGCGCATCCCACTCGACGAACGTAGCCGCGGCGGGGCCGAGACCCCGGGCGGCCGGCCCGAGACCCCGGGCGTCCGGCCCGAGACCCCGAGCGGCGGGGCTGAGACCCCGAGCGTCCGGCCCGAGACCCCGGGCGGCAGCCTTCACCCGTGCCCTGGCGATCGCCGCGGGCGCGAAGTCGATGCCCACCACCGCGTGCCCCCGGCCCGCGAGGTACAGCGCGGTCTCGCCGGTCCCGCAGCCGGCATCGAGCACCGAACCCGAGATCATCCCGGCCTCCGCCAGGCGCACCACGGCGCCCTGCGGGCGGCCGATGTCCCAGCTCGGCGTGCCCTCGTACGCGGTCTCGAACGCCTTCGTGGCTACACCTCCACGAGGTGGCTCGGCGGGCCCGAGCGGGGCTGTGCGCGAGCCGATCCCGAGCCGTTCCGCGGCTGCTGCGCTGCGGACGCCGGAGCGGCGGCTCCCCGGAGCCGGGTCACACCGCCTCGGCGAGCGGCTCCACGAACTGGCTGTTGTAGAGCTCGGCGTAGAAGCCCTGGCGGGCCAGCAGCTCCTCGTGCGTGCCCTGTTCCACGATCCGGCCGTGGTTCATGACCAGGATCTCGTCCGCGTCGCGGATCGTCGAGAGACGGTGCGCGATCACGAACGCGGTCCGGCCCTTCATCAGCCGCGTCATCGCCCGCTGGACCAGCACCTCGGTGCGCGTGTCCACCGAGCTCGTGGCCTCGTCGAGGATCAGGACCGGCGGGTCGGCCAGGAATGCCCGGGCGATGGTCAGCAGCTGCCGCTGTCCCTGCGAGACGTTCGCGGCCTCGTCGTCGATGACGGTGTCGTAGCCGTGCGCCAGGGTCCGGACGAAGTGGTCGACGTGGGCCGCCCGGGCGGCCTCCTGGATCTCCTCCTCGGTCGCGTTCTCGCGGCCGTAGGCGATGTTCTCGCGGATGGTCCCGCCGAACAGCCAGGTGTCCTGGAGCACCATCCCGAAGGTGCTGCGCAGGTTGTCGCGGGAGAGCTCGCGGACGTCGTTGCCGTCCACGGTGATGCGGCCGCCGTCGACGTCGTAGAAGCGCATCAGCAGGTTGACCAGGGTGGTCTTGCCGGCGCCCGTCGGGCCGACGATGGCCACCGTCTCTCCCGGCTCCACGACGACGTTGAGGTCCTCGATGAGCGGGTTCTGCGCCTCGTAGCGGAACGACACGTTCTCGAAGACGACGCGCCCGACCGCCTCGCGCAGCACGTGGGGCTGTGCGACGTCCGGGACTTCCTCGGCCTCGTCGAGCAGCTCGAAGACGCGCTCCGCGGATGCCATGGTGGACTGCAGCACGTTCATGATGCTGGCCACCTGCGTGATCGGCATGGTGAACATGCGCGAGTACTGGATGAACGCCTGGACATCGCCCAGGGTCATGCTGCCGGAGGCAACCTGCAACCCGCCGATCACCGCGATGGCCACGTAGTTCAGGTTGCTGATGAAGTTCATCGTCGGCTGGATGATTCCCGAGATGAACTGGGCCCGGAAGCTCGCCTGGTAGAGCTGCTCGTTCTCCACGACGAAGCGCTCGATGGCGTCCTCTTCGTGCCCGAAGACCTTGACGAGGGCATGACCGGTGTGCGTCTCCTCGACCCGGCCGGTGATGGCGCCGGTGCGCTCCCACTGGATGCCGAACTGCGTCTGCGACCGCCTGGCGATGAGGGCGGTCACCACGCCGGCCAGCGGCAGCACCAGCAGCGAGATCACGGCCAGCAGCGGGCTGATCGTGAGCATCATCACGAGCACGCCGATGACGGTGAAGATCGAGGTCAGGATCTGCGTCAGGCTCTGCTGGAGCGTGGTGGAGATGTTGTCGATGTCGTTGGTGACCCGGCTCAGGGTGTCCCCGTG
>JAJYEB010000130.1 GCA_021790375.1 Chloroflexota bacterium
GGAGCCCCGCCACAGCATCCGCGAACCGAAGGCGCCGCCTGCACGCAGGCGGCGCCTTTCGCTGCCCGCCGGCCGTTCACGTGCCCGCGGGACGGGGTTGTCCCGGTGCGTGGATCTTGCTAGAGTGCACAGACGTCCATCGCTGAGCAAATGATCGGAGCCACGGGGTCACGCTGTTGCCCGAAGACCTCCGCCAGGACGACTACGAGCTCCTCGCCCGGATCGCGCACCGGTACTACGTGGACGGCCGGACACAGGAGGAGATCGCCGCCGAGTTCGCGCTGTCCCGCCCGAAGGTGCAGCGGCTCCTCGAGCGGGCGCGCTGGTCGGGGGTCGTGGACATCCGGATCCAGGCGCCCCCCTGGCTCCACCTGGACCTCGAGACGCAGCTCCGGGACGCGTTCCGGCTGTCGGACGCGATCGTCAGCCCATCGAGGACCGATCCCCAGTCGCAGCGCGAGGCGGTAGCCAGGAGCGCGGCCGGTTACCTCGAGCGCAGGCTGCACGACGGCGCCGTGGTGGCGGTCAGCCACGGCCGCGACACCGGCGAGGTGCCCCGCTTCTTCCGGCCGGAACGCCGGATCGACTGCACGTTCGTGAGCGCGATGGGCGGGTCGCCCCGCGTGGACGCGCCCACGAACCCGAACGAGATCTGCCGGACCCTCGCGGAGCACTGCGGCGGGCGCGCGGAGAGCCTGTACGCGCCGGCCTACGTGGAGAGCGTGGAGATGCGGGACCGCCTGCTCGAGCAGGAGGCGGTCGCCCACACGCTGCGCCTCGCGGCCCGGGCCAGCGTGGCGCTCGTCGGCATCGGCGGCACGGACGACGGCTGCACGATGGTCCGCAGCGGCTGCCTGTCGCTCGAGGAGATCGCGCGCCTGCGCGCTGCGGGGGCCGTCGGCGATGTCCTGGGCAACTACGTGGACGCCGGCGGCACGCTGATCTCGGCACCGCACAGCAGCCGGCTCGTCGCGCTGTCGATCGAGGACCTGCGCCGCATCGACACCGTCGTTGCGGTGGTCAGCGAGACGGAGAAGCCGCAGGCGATCCTCGGGATCCTGCGGGCGGGCGTGGTCGACGTCCTGATCGTTGACGAGGGCAACGCGCGCACCGTGCTCGAGCTGGCACGGGAGTCCGTCCCGCCCCGGGCGGCGGGCGCCGCGGCCCATCCGGCGGCACGGGGGAGGTGATCGACCGAACGAGGGAGAGACGGCCCGGACCCCGCCGGCCCTCCGGCCGGGGCGGGTCGCCACGTATTCGCGTCCCGGAGGTGCTGCAATGCCGATCGTACCCACCAAGGAGATCCTCGACCGCGCCTTCGCCGAGCGCTACGGCGTGGCCGCGATCAACGTCGTCAACGACCTCACCATGGAGGCCGTCCTGGCGGCCGCGGAGGAGCTGCGCGCGCCCGTCATCGTCCAGACGTCGGTGAAGCACGTGAAGATGACCGGCGTCGATGCCATGTACGCCATGTGGTCGGCGTACGCCGGCCGCGTCTCGGTCCCGGTCGCCCTGCACCTCGACCACTGCCCCGAGCGCGAGGTGATCTCCGCGTGCCTCGCGAAGGGCTGGAACTCGGTCCTCTTCGACGCCAGCAAGCTCTCGGTCGAGGAGAACAAGCGCCAGTGCGTCGAGGTGGTCGCCGAGGCGCGCCGCTACGGCGCCCACGTGGAGGGCGAGATCGAGGGCTTCAAGCGCACCGAGGAGATGACCGGCAACGAGGTGGCCGAGGAGCAGTCCCTGGAGACGGTGATCGACTTCATCCGGTCGACCGGCGTGGACGTCTTCGCGCCGGCCATCGGCAACGCCCACGGCATGTACAAGACGACGCCGCACCTCGACAGCCAGCGGGTCAGCGACATCGTCGAGGCCACCGGCATCCCGGTGGCGCTCCACGGCGGCACCGGGATGACCCCGGAGCAGTTCAGCGACCTCATCGCCCGCGGCTGCGCCAAGGTCAACATCTCCACGGCGCTCAAGATCGCGTTCATGCAGTCCGGCTACGACTTCATGACCGAGCACGCGGGCGACTACGACCCGCCCAAGATCTTCACCGCCCAGCGCGCCGCCGTGATGGAGATGGCGAAGCACCACATCCGGCTCTTCGGCAGTGAAGGGAAGGCTTGGACGTGAGCGCGCTGGTCTTCGACTGCGACGGCGTCCTGGCGGACACCGAGCGCTACGGGCATCTGCCGGCCTTCAACCAGACCTTCCGGGAGTTCGGCATCCCGGTCCAGTGGTCCGAGGAGGAGTACGGCCGCAAGCTGCTCATTGGTGGCGGCAAGGAGCGCATGGCCAGCGAGCTGACGCCCGAGTTCGTCCGTGCGAACGGCCTGCCGGACGATCCCGAGGCGCTGGCCGCCGAGGTCGCGAAGTGGCACAAGCGCAAGACGCAGCTCTACACGGAGATGGTCGCGGCCGGGAAGCTGCCGCCCCGGCCGGGCATCCGGCGCGTGATCTCGGCCGCGCAGGACGCCGGCTGGAAGCTGGCCGTCGCGTCCACATCGGCCGAGGCCTCCGTGCACGCCATCCTCGAGTACGCGGTCGGCAGGGAGCGCGCCGACCGCTTCGACGTGTTCCTGGCGGGTGACGTGGTTCCCCGCAAGAAGCCGGCCCCCGACATCTACCTGCTGGCCCTCGAGCGGCTCGGCGTCGATCCCGCCCGGGTGCTCGTCGTCGAGGACTCGCGCAACGGCCTCGAGGCCGCGCACGCCGCGGGCCTGCGCTGTCTCGTCACGGTCAACGGCTACACCGAGAAGGAGGACTTCAGCGAGGCGATCCTCGTCGTTTCGTCCCTCGGGGACCCGGACGGAGAGCAGACGACCGTCATCGCCAATCGTTCGGCCGCCAGGCCGGGCGCGTGGGTGACCCTCGCCGACCTTGAGGCCTGCCTCGCCCCGTAGCTCCGTTCCCGATACCCGTCCAGCGAACAAAGGAGGCCCGCATGGCAAAGGCGTCGATCGGCGATGTCGACCTCGTCCTGAAGACGATGGCCACGACGATCGTCGACAACGCGGATTACTTCGCCCACCTCGACTCGATCGTCGGAGACGGCGACTTCGGCTACTCGCTGCGCAACGGGTTCGAGGTGGTCCTGAGCGACTGGGACGCCCTCGACCGCTCGAGCGTGGGGTCGCTGCTGAAGAAGGTCGGGCTCATCATCGCCGCCAAGGTGGGGGGCGTCTCCGGCCCGATCTGGGGGACCGCCTTCCTCCGGGCGGGTGCCACCGCCGGCGACAGGACCGAGCTGGCTCCGGAGGACGTGATCGCGATGCTGCGCGCCGCGATCGCCGGGATCATGTCGCGGGGCAACGCCTCGCTCGGGGAGAAGACGCTGCTCGACGCGCTGGTCCCGGCCACCGACAGCCTGGAAGCGGCCATCGGCGATCCGGCGATGAACGCCGACCACGGGGTCGCCGCGATCCAGCGGGCGGCCGACGTGGCGGTCAAGGCGGCCGAGGACACGAAATCCATGCTCGCGATGCGCGGCCGGGCCGCGTACACGGGCGAACGGAGCATCGGCTCCGTCGACGCCGGCGCGACCGCCGTCGGCGTGATCCTCCAGGCCATCAGCGCCGCGTGGCGCGAGAGGTACGGCAAGGGAGAAACGGCGTGAGGAAGTTCCTGAACGACCCGAAGACGTTCGTCCCCGAATTCCTCGAGGGCATCGCCCTCGCGAGCGGCGGTTCGCTCAAGTACGAGCCGAAGTACAACCTGATCTACCGGGCCGACATGCCCCGGAAGGATCGGGTCTCCATCATCCAGGGCTCCGGTTCCGGCCACGAGCCGGCCCACACGATGATCGTCGGTCCCGGCATGCTCGACGCGGCATGCCCGGGCGACGTCTTCGCCGGCCCGCCGGTCGAGTTCGTCACCGAGACGTCCAAGCTCATGGACACGCCGGCAGGCGTGCTCTACATCGTCAACAACTACACCGGCGACCGCACTGCCTGGGAGATGGCGAAGGAGCTGTGCGAGGCCGAGGGCCAGAAGATCGGCTACCTGCTGGTCAACGACGACGTGGCGGTCAAGGACTCGACCTGGACGATCGGCCGTCGCGGTGTCGCCGGCAACTTCTTCGTGATCAAGGCCGCCGGAGCCATGGCCGAGAAGGGCGGATCGCTCGAGGAGTGCGTCCGCGTCGGAGAGAAGGTCATCGCCAACGTGCGGACGATGGGCATCGCACTCTCGTCCTGCACGCCGCCCGTTCGCGGGACGCCGCTCTTCGAGATCTCGGACGGCGAGATGGAGGTCGGGATCGGCATCCACGGCGAGCCCGGCCGTGAGCGACGCAAGATGGGCACGGCCACGGAGATCGTGGACGTGCTGCTCGATGCCATCGTCCCCGACCTGCCGTTCTCGAGCGGCGACGAGGTCGCGCTCATGGTCAACGGCCTCGGTGGGACGCCCATCAGCGAGCTCTACCTGCTCTACGGCATCGCCCACAAGAAGCTGGCCGCGA
Source organism: Chloroflexota bacterium (assembly GCA_021790375.1). Classification (GTDB taxonomy): domain Bacteria; phylum Chloroflexota; class Limnocylindria; order Limnocylindrales; family CSP1-4; genus JAJYNJ01. The sequence continues at coordinate 4,463 of JAJYEB010000130.1, forward strand.
AGGGCATCAAGGTCTTCCGCAGCTACGTGGGCGAGTACTGCACCTCGCTCGAGATGGCGGGCGCGCACATCTCGCTGCTCAAGGTGGACGACGAGCTGAAGACGCTCCTCGTCGCGCCGGCGGAGGTCGCCGTCCGCATCTTCTGAGCGCCCGTCCGTGCCTCGCGGCTCGTGCCGCGCGGCACGGCGGCATCCACCGCGTTTCAGGGAGTGGCCCGGCCCATCGCCGGGCCACTCTCGTTGACACCCCCAGGGGCCGACGGTATACTCCGCGTTCGCGGCCGCGAGCCGTCGCGTCTCATCGTGCATTCGGTGGAGGCGTGGCGCGTGGCCCCGCGGGATCGCACGAGCCCGACGGATCCTGGTCCGGACGAGCCACGTGACACTCGCGACCGGCGTCGACCCGCCCATCTGCGGCCTTCGCCGGCGGCACCGCCGATGGCGTGACGCCATCGCGACGGGGGCCCGAGGAGCGCCGCCTGCCACCGGGGCAGGGCGGGCGCACCGAAGGTCGGCGCGGCCACCGTGGGCGATCCGCCTGGATGCCCGATGGTGGTGCAGAGGTCCGGCCACCAGAAACGACTACGTCCCAGGAAGGAGTCCGCGTCTCCGTGCCGACCATCAGCCAGCTCGTCCGCAAGGGCCGGGCCAGGAAGATCGAGAAGATCAAGGCCCCGGCCATGCGCCGGAACTGGAACAGCCTGCGCCAGCGCCAGGTCTCGATCCCGGGCGCCCCGCAGAAGCGCGGCGTCTGCCTGCAGGTCCGCACGATGACCCCCAAGAAGCCGAACTCCGCGCTCCGCAAGATCGCGCGCGTCCGGCTCTCGAACATGATGGAGGTCACCGCGTACATCCCCGGGATCGGGCACAACCTGCAGGAACACTCGGTGGTGCTCGTCCGCGGGGGGCGCGTCAAGGACCTCCCGTCGGTGAAGTACCACATCATCCGCGGGACGCTCGACTCCGCCGGGGTCCGCGATCGCAAGCAGGGACGCTCGAAGTACGGCGCGAAGGCGCCGCAGAACCAGAAGGTCAGGTAGCATGCCGCGCCGCGCCCAGACCCCCCGCAAGGCCAAGTACGCCCCCCCGCTCGCGCGCACCACGGACCGCTTCGTGGTGAAGCTCATGACGGACGGCAAGAAGGGCCTCGCCGAGCGCATCCTGCGCCAGGCCCTTGCCCGCGCCGAGGCGTCGGCACGGCGGCCCGGGCTCGAGGTGCTCGAGGCGGCACTGCGGAACGCGACCCCCATCATCGAAGTCAAGCCGCGCCGCGTCGGCGGCGCCACGTACCAGGTGCCGGTGGAGATCCGCGGAGACCGGCGCATGTCGCTGGGCGTCCGCTGGCTCGTCCAGTCGGCGCGCAAGCGCAACGGGAAGTCGATGAGCGAGAAGCTCGCGGGCGAGCTCGTCGACGCGATGA
>JAJYEB010000131.1 GCA_021790375.1 Chloroflexota bacterium
GCCCGGCGCCGCGCCGGCACCGATGCGCACCACCATGGTCCTGGCCGTCCGCAACGAGCCCGGATCGCTGCACCGCTGCCTGGGCGTCTTCGCGCGCGCCGGCCTCAACATGAGCAAGCTCGAGTCGCGCCCCAGCCACGACCGCGCCTGGGAGTACGTGTTCTGGGTCGACCTGGACGCCGACGAGCGCCAGGCCGCGCAGGCCGCCGCCGAGCTGAGCTCGGACGCCGCGATGGTCCGGATCCTGGGCACGTACCGGCGGGCCCCGGAGGAATAGCCACCGGGCCAGGGCGGATCCGTCCCCGGCCGCCGGACGTCGCCTCGATCCCAGGTATCGCCTCGACCCCGGATGTCGCCTCGACCTCAGATGAGGCCGAGGCGATCGAGGGGGAACGGCGGTTGCGCGAGCGGCTTCACCGCGAGCCTGACCAGCAGGAGCGGGTTGTCGTCGCCGGCCGTGCGGTTCGCGTGGAGGACGCCGCACCCCGCGCAGCGATGGATGAGGATCCACTCGCCGTCGCCGCGGACGGTGATCGCGATCGGCTCCATCGACGCGTGGCAGTCGGACGCCCGGTCGCCCGGGACGTCATCGACGTGGCGGCTCCACAGGCAGTTGGGGCAATGGTTGCGGTGCGCCGTCCCGGGCGCGACCGCCGGCACATCGAGCCGGCAGTGGACGCAGCGGAACGACGAAGGCGGTTTCAACGGAGTGTCTCCCGGGAGAAGGGTCGACCGGCTGCTGGTCGCGTCGCGTCCCGGGGTGGGCAGGGGAGCGGCCGGGCCGGGCGGCAGGGGCCGCCCGGGGCACAAAAAGGCCGTCCCGTGGGGACGGCTCTCAGGCACCTGGTCGTGTGCCTGGAATCAGCCGCCGAACCCCCGGAGATGCGACGCGCGAGCGGGTGCCACCGTGGCTGCCATGCGGCGTTCGCCTCCTCTCGTGCCGGAGGTACTGTCCACCGGCCGGCGCGGACGCTACCGCACGGACCGTCCCCGTGTCAACGCGCCTGCCGGCCCCGGATCCCTCGCGGGCGCGGCAGGAGCATCGGGACGCGCGCGGCGTACGACAGGTAGGCCCCTCCGAAGTGCCCGACCAGGAGCCGTTCCTCGAGCCGGCAGCGAGCGACGAACGCAGGCACCAGCAGAACCGCCCCCGCTGCCATGAGCCAGCTCCCGAGCGCCAGCGCGCCGCCTGCCCAGAGCAGCAGGATCGAGAGGTAGAGCGGGTGACGGACCAGCCCGAACGCCCCGTGCGTGACCAGCACCGTGTCGGGCCGCACCTCAGGGGGAGACGCGAGTTGCCGCCCGATCGACCGGAGCCCCCACGCCGCGAGCCATCCCGCCGTCGCCAGCACCAGCAGCCCGAGCAGCCTGGCGGCCATGCCGGCCGGCCCCGGAAGGGGGATCGTCCCGGCCATCGACAGCGCCGTCCCCATTCCGGCCAGTACGAACCCGCCGATGCCCGCGAAGTTGACGGTGGCGAGCGGCCCCGTGTCGCGCCGGACCGGCTTCGGGCGCGAGCGCACGGCTTCCCGGGCCAGTTCCGCCAAGCCGATCGCAGCGAGCGAAAGCGCGGCCACTGCCACCGCGATCCGCGTCACTGACTCCACGACGGGCCCCATCCGCCCCAACGTACCGCATGCACGACTCCGCCATGCACGACTCCGCCATGCACGGCTCCGCCGCACACGGCCCCGCCACGCACGGTTCTGCTCGTCACCCCCGGCGGATCTCCTCGCCCTGGCAGGGGGCGGTCGGGTCTCCATACAAAGTATGGCGGCGTGATCACGACTGCGGCTTGATCACGCGCTCACCGGCCGGACCAGGCTCCGCCGTCCGTACCCGGGTCGGGGGGGGCGGGATCGGATAGCGCGCCACGATCGAGCTCCGCACCACGATCGGGCCGCGCACCACGATCGCGCCGCACACCAGGATCCAGCCAGATCACTAGACCCGACGCTCGCCCGCTCGCCCGCTCGCCCGCTCGCCCGCCGAGACGACCGTGGGCGCAACCGACCCAACCCGATTGGGTGACCCCGCCCACGTGCTCGCGGCAGGCGCCTCGACGGCAGGCTCCCCCGCAACAGGCTCCGCCGGCGTCGCGCCCACAACGGCTGATCTGCCATACAAAGTATGTCGGCGCGATCACGCCCGGCGGCAGGGTCCACGCCCGGCGGCAGGGTCCACGCCCGGCAGCAGGGTCCATGCCCGGCCCGGTGCACGCCCGACGCGCCGACTCGCGCGCCGCCCGGCGACAATGGCCGGGTGCACGCCCGACGTGACAGCGCCCTCCTCGCCACCCTCGGCATCCTGCTGCTCGCCCTCACCGTCGTCCCCGGGGCATCGCCTGCGCCGCGCCGGATCGTCGGCCCCGGCCCCGCCGCGACCCCCATCGCCACGCCGGCCGTGCCCCCGCCCTCGCCCATCATCGCCAGTCGGGTCATCGGCGGCCCTCGCCCCAACGTCGCCGAGTTGCTCCGCCAGTACCAGTACGGGGAACCGCCCGTGCCCCTCTTCCCGGGCGCGCGTGCCGGCGACTGGCGCCTCGACCGCCCCGACCTCAACGCGGTCGCCGGATACGCCGGCCAGACGAGCGTGCTCCCCGGCGGATCGGTCGATCTCCACATCAGGTCGGTCGGCCCGACCGTCCGCCTGGACGTCTTCCGGGTCGGTGCCGGGGACGCGCAGCACCTGCTCACGATCCGCGACGTCCCCACCGGCTGGCACGCCGACGCCGCCGCGGATCCCGCCACCGGCCGGGTCGAGGACCACTGGCCGGTCACCGAGACGCTCGCCATCCCCCCGGCCTGGCAGAGCGGCTTCTACCTCGTCAAGTGCAGTCTCCCCGACGGCCGCGCGTCGTACATCCCGTTCGTGGTCCGGCCCGCCGCCCCCGCCCCGCTCCTCGTCGTCGTCCCGATGCTCACCTACGAGGCCTACAACGGCTGGGGTGGCACCGACCTCTACGGCTGGTATCGCGGGCCCCGCCCGCGCGCGGTCGAGGCGAGCTTCGACCGGCCCTTCGAGCATGGCTACGGCGCGGGGATGCTGTTCCGGCTCGACTTCCCGCTCTGGGTCTGGCTGGAGGACCACGGCTACCACCCCGCCTACGCCACCGACATCGACATCGCGCGGGACCCGGCCCTGGTCACGAGGGCACGGACCGTGATCCTGTCGGGCCACCCCGAGTACTGGCTGCGCGGCGATCGGGATGCTTTGGACGCGGCGCAGCGGGCCGGCGTCGGGATCCTGGGCATGGGCGCGGACATGGGTTACTGGCAGGTCCGGCTCGCGCCGTCTGCAGGCGGGACCCCCGACCGGACCGTGGTCTGCTGGAAGAGCGCGACCGAGGACCCCCTCGCCGCGAGCGAACCCCTCGACACGACGGGCGCGTTCGCCGACCCGCCGCTCTCGAGGCCCGTCCAGGACCTGCTCGGCGAGGCGTACGGCGGCGTGGTCGCCGGGCTGCACCCGCTGGTCGTCGGCCCCGGTATCGCCGCGTTCTCGCCCGAGTCGGGCATGCGGGCCGGGCAGGCGCTGCCGGGACTCGTCGGCGACGAAGTGGATCTCGTCTCGCGGCAACCGGGCGCGGTCATCCTGGGCGCCACGCCGGTCGACCTGACGGGGCACCCGCCGGGAACCGCCGGCGCGAGTGCCTGGGTGACGCCGGGCGGAGCGCACGTGTTCGACGCCGGGACCTTCGACTGGTCCTGGGGGCTCGACCCGCGCTACGCGGCCGCCCTTCCCGGGTTCCCGGCCGATTCGTTCGGCCGCCTGATGGCGGATCTCCTGGCCTGGGCGGGCACGCCCGAGCCGGGCGCGTAGAATCGCCCGACCGAACACCCCCGACCACATCGACCAGCCCGTCCCCGGGGCGACGCGCAGCGTCTGCCCGGTGTCCACAGGCGACCGCCAGGAGGCAACCCGATGGCCATCGTCAGCGCGACCAGGCCCCACCCGATCTTCCTCGCCGGACGCTGGGTCGAGTCGCCCGACGTCCTGGAGGTCGCCAACCCGGCCGATCCGTCAACTCCCGCCGGCGCGACCTACCACGCCACCCCGGAGCAGTACGAGGAGGCCGTGCAGGCCGCCGTCCGTGCCTTCGAGATCACCCGCCACCTGCCCGCCTACGAGCGCGGCGCCATCCTGCGCTCGATCTCGGCCGGGATCCGCGAGCGCCGCGAGGAGCTGGGTCACCTGCTGGCCCTGGAGGCGGGCAAGCCGATCCGGGACGCGCTGGTCGAGGTGGACCGGGCCAGCCTGACCTTCCGGCTGGGTGCCGAGGAAGCCGAGCGCATGTACGGCGAGACGATCCCGCTCGACCTCATGCCCTCGTCGAAGGGCCGCGTCGGGATCACGCGCCGGTTCCCGGTCGGCCCGGTCGCGGCCATCAGCCCCTTCAACTTTCCCCTGAACCTGGCCGCCCACAAGGTCGCTCCCGCCATCGCCGCGGGCTGTTCGGTGGTCCTGAAGCCGCCGTCCAAGGACCCCCTCGTGATGCTGACGATCGGCGAGATCATCGAGAAGTCCGGCGCACCGGAGGGCTCCGTGAGCATCCTGCCGATGACCCGCGAGCTCGGCGACCGGATGGTGGCCGACGATCGCTTCAAGCTCCTCACGTTCACGGGCTCGCCCGCGGTGGGCTGGGCGATGAAGGCGAAGGCGGGCAAGAAGCGGGTGGTCCTGGAACTGGGCGGCAACGCCGGCGTCATCGTCGACCGGTCGGCCGACCTGGACTGGGCGGTCCGGCGCATCCTGGTGGGCGCGTTTTCCTACGCCGGCCAGGTCTGCATCAGCGTGCAGCGGATCTTCGTCCATGCGGATGTCATGGACGCGTTCCTGGACAGGTTCATCGCCGGCGCCCGCGGGCTGAAGCTGGGCGATCCCACCGACCCGGCCACCGACCTCGGCCCGATGGTCGACGAGAAGGCGGCCCGGCGGACGCAGGACTGGGTGGACGAGGCGGTCGCCATGGGTGGACGCGTGCTGCTCGGCGGGAAGGCCGACGGCACGTTCTTCCCCCCCACGGTGCTCACGAACACGCCGGTGGAGGCGAAGGTCTGCTCGAGCGAGGCGTTCGCGCCGCTCGTGGTCGTGTTCCCCTTCACCGATTTCCCCGACGCGGTGCGGCAGGTGAACCGGAGCTTCTTCGGGCTCCAGACCGGCGTCTTCACCAACGACCTGACCAACGCGTGGCACGCCTTCAACGAGACCGAGGTCGGGGGTGTGATCGTCAACGACATCCCGACCTACCGGATCGACCACATGCCCTACGGCGGGGTGAAGGACTCCGGGCTCGGCCGCGAGGGACTCCGCTGGTCGATCGAGGACATGACCGAGCTGCGCATCATGGTGCTGGCCCAGCCCGGCTGATCCAACGGCGGGTCGCCTGCGGATCCGACGCTATCGCACACCCGGCGGGCGGTATCGCCGGGTGGGCACGAATTCGACGCTAACGCTCACGGTACGAGCCTTACGCGGGCTCGGAATGCCCAGGGTCACCCGATTCGCGCCGCATCCCACCTGCCGCCGCACGGCGACACGGTCCGCCGCCTCTGCGGGAGCCCCACCGGTGCTGGCTTGGCCACGTAAGGGTCTCGTGGTGGACATTAGAGAGGCGCACGGCCGCCGTTGCGCCAACAGGCCGGCATCGCGTCCTTGACCGTGAGCGCGCCGCGCTTTACAGTGGCGCTGTGCCAAGCATCAAGGTGAGTACCAAGCACCAGATCTCGCTGCCAAGTGATGCGCGGAAGCGCTTGGGTATCCAGGCCGGCGACCGCCTGTCGGTCGAGGTCCGCGACGACGAGCTGGTGTTGCGTCGCCGTCCCGCACGACCGTCCGACCGGCTCCGCCGGCTGGGGCGCG
>JAJYEB010000132.1 GCA_021790375.1 Chloroflexota bacterium
GATGGAGCGCTCGCGCCCGATGCAGATGAGGACGAGCGGGGGGTCGAGCGACACCGAGCTGAACGCGTTGACGGTGGTGCCCCAGGCGTGCTGGCCGGGGGGATGGGGCAGCTGCCCACACCCCCCGGAGGCATCGTCGCTGGCGTCGCAGAAGGTCGTGACGATGGTCACGCCGGTGGCGAAGCGCCCGAGTGTCTCGCGGAGGCGGCGGGTATCGAGCGACGCGTCCGCTTCGGGAGCGCCGGGGCCGCCGCGCTTCGGGTCGGGTTCGGGCTGCTCGGGCATGGAGGGAGTCTATCCCCAACCCCCGGGCGGGTCTGCGGGACCGGCGGGTCTGCGGGACCGGCGGGTCTGCGCGACCGGCGGGTCTGCGGGACCGGCGGCCGGTCCCCCGGTCCGCGCCTCGGCTATCCGCCCGCGCCAACCGGGCCGGTCGGCGGCTCGTAGCCCTCCGGCATCGTCGGCGTGTAGCGGAACCCGCCCGCCACCCCGGGCTCGGTCAGCTCGTGCGGGTCGAGGATCGCGTCCAGGTCGGCCTTCGAGAAGACGCCCTTCTCCAGCACCAGCTGGCGGATCGTCTTGCCGGTGCGCACCGCCTCCTTCGCGATGTCGGCCGCCAGCCGGTAGCCGATGTACGGCGCCAGCGGCGTGGCCATGGCGCTCGACTGCTCCAGCAGGTCGGCGCAGTGCGCCTCGTCGGCCTCGATCCCCCGTACGGCCTCCCGCGCGAACTGCCGGACGCCGGTCGTGAGGATCGTCAGCGACTCGAGCGTGTCGTGGGCGATGATCGGCATCATCACGTTGAGCTCGAGCTGCCCGCGCGAGGCCGCCCAGGCCACGCACGTGTCGTTGCCGATCACGTGGAAGCAGATCATCGAGAGGTTCTCGACCATCACCGGGTTCACCTTGCCCGGCATGATCGAGGAGCCCGGCTGGCGGGCCGGGAGGCGGATCTCGCCGAAGCCGGTGCGCGGCCCCGACGACATCAGCAGCAGGTCCTCCATGATCTTGAGCAGGTCCACCGCCAGGCCGCGGATGGCCGCCGAGACCTCGGTCATGGGCCCCATCGACTGGGTGGACTGCACCAGGTGCTCGGCGCCGCGCAGGTCGTGGCCGGTCTGCTCCGAGAGGAGCCCGATCACCCGCGCGATGTACTCGGGCTCGGCGTTGAGCCCGGTCCCGACGGCAGTGGCGCCGATGTTCTGCTCGCGGATCGCGTCGGCCGCGTGCTCCAGGCGCTCCTTCGCCCGGCGCATGGTCAGCGCGTAGGCGGCGAACTCCTGGCCGAGGCGGATCGGCACGGCGTCCTGCATGTGGGTGCGGCCCGACTTCAGGACGTGGTCGAACTCGCGCCCCTTCTCGGCGAACGCGTCGATGAGCTCGTCGAGGGAGGGCAGGAAGTCGCGCACCAGGTCGAGCGTGGCCACCCGCATGGTGGTCGGGAAGACGTCGTTGGTCGACTGCGCCATGTTCACGTGGTCGTTGGGGCTGACCACCGCGTAGTCGCCGCGCTTCCCGCTGCCGATGCCGCGCGTGAACAGGATCTCGATGGCGCGATTGGCCAGCACCTCGTTGGTGTTCATGTTGTGGCTGACGCCGGCGCCGGCCTGGAACGGATCGACGCGGAAGCCGTCGACCAGGCGCGCGCGGAGTGCGCTGCCCTCGGGGGTGCCGCTGTCGGGCGCCAGGCCGAGCACCTCGTCGGCAGCCTGGACGATGGCCTGGTACAGGTGGTCGGGGAGGCGGCCGGTCGAGTGGTTGGCGCGGGCCGCGGCCTTCTTGACCTGGACCGCGGCACGGACCAGGGCCGGGTTGGGGCGCATGCCGCTGATGGGGAAGTTCTGGATGGCGCGCTGGGCCTGCACGCCCCAGTACGCGTCCTCGGGGACCTCGAGCCAGCCCAGTGGATCGCGCTCCATGCGGTACCCGGGGCGGGGGGTGGGAGCAGGTTCGGGCATGTGGATCGAACCTCCGGGACGCGAGGGTGCGGCGCCTGGCCGCTGCGGGCCGACGGACTGTCGGGTCGAGTCTAGTACGGGCCGTGTGGCGGGCGGAGGGCGGGAAGGCAGAGGGGTGCGCTGGGCAGCTCCGAGACACGGAATGCCGAAGGAGATCGGTGCAGAACGAGGCCCCGGGGGGAAACCCCGGAGCCTCGTCGTCCCGACCGGGTGAGGCCGCCGCGGCGGCCGTTCCGCAAGAGCAGTTCGCTTTACGGACCTGGTGTGAAGACCCCGCCGTAGATGTCGGTGTTCCCGAACGTGTCCGGGCAATCCGCCACGACGTCCGGGACCGTTGCGGTGGTTCCATCCAGTAGCGCCTGGCGGTACGTGTCGATCGCCGAGCAGTCCGCCGCATTCTGGACGTCGTTCCAGACGGCCGCCACCGAGGTATCCGTTGCCATCGCGGAGTTGTAGTCACCGAGGAAGCCGGCCGTCAGCCCATTCTGGCTGGACCCCCTGTTGTCGCCGGTCGGACCACGGAACAGGTCGGACCAGGAGCCCGGCACGCCGTCCGTCCCGATCGCTGCCGATCGGACGACTCCCTGCATCAACCGCGGCTGCGACGTGTCGCCCTGCCAGGGCTGCAGGAAGTTGTCATAGGTGACATAGAGGTGGCTCCCGTCGGGAGCGATGGCGAACGCTGGGAAGTCGGGGCGATCCGTCGCCGGGGCGGCGTTCACTGGCGTCGACCACGTGGTGCCCCCGTTGGTGGACCACTGGACAAGCGCCTGCTCGTTCGTGCCCGACGAGCCGGTCGGGGTGACGCCGTTCGACCAGCCGATCACTATCTCGTTGGTGGCACCCGTACCGGTTGGGGCGCCGTTGGCGATGTCGACGCTGGGGAAGCTGTCCGTCCGTGCGCCGGCCACGCCGTCGAAGCTCGCGCGGTCGGTCGCCGGATCGAACCGTCCGACGTCGACGACGGCCGCGATGATGCGCGGCTGATCGAACGTCATGCCGCCGTTGAACGAGCGCGTCATGTACTGCACGCTCTGTCCGGTCTTGACGTTGGTGCCTTCCCAGAAGACGAACACGCCTCCGTGGCTGTCGGTGCGGATCTGGCAACCCTGTCGCCCGCCGGTCTGGTTGTTGTCCGTGGCGGCGCTCAGCTGGATCTGGCCGGACCAGGTCGACCCAGCATCGGTCGAGCGGGAGAACATGACCGGTTCGGGCGCCCCGCCGCGGCCCAGGCTGCGAAACGCGACGTTGCACTCGTACACGTTGCCGAAGTACGGGCTCGACGAGGCGTTGTCGACCCACAGGCCGTCCTTGTCGGAGAAGAGCGCTGCGTTCTGCCTGGAGACGACGACCGGGCTCGACCACCCGGTGTTCTCACCGTTCATCGCCTTCGTGAGATCCAGCGTGTAGGAGACGGCCACGGCCTCGTAGCCTCGGAACGCCGTCTCCGAGCGCACGCTCGAGAAGTTCGAGGTCAGGTTGCCGTAGTAGAGGCGGGCACCGTTGTTCCACGAGAAGTGGCCGCTGGAGTCCGGCAGCGGTCCGAAGGCAAGCATCGGATCGCCGTCCGACACCAGCCCGTTCTCGTAGTAGTTGGGCAGCGTGCCAATGGATCCCTCGTGCGGCACACACTTGGCCGGGCCCGCGCAGTCGCGCGCCGTCCAGCCGGTGTACGTGGGCTGTGCCCACGAGGTGCCGCCGTCCTGAGAGAAGTAGATCCCGGACACACCGACGCCGGGCGTGAAGGGGCAGGTGGTCGGATCGCCTGCAGCACACGACTCCAAGTCGATCTCGTCGTTCGAGCCGGCCGCCATGATGTTCGGATTCGCCGGATCGATCGCGATCGCCGGTTCGTTCTGCTTGTTCTGTGAGAACGGCGTCGACGGACTGCCGACCGATATGAGTGTCGCACTTCCCGCCGCCAACGCTGTACCAGCGATGGCTAGAGAAGCAACAACGGGCAGCACGAGAGTTGTGCGCCAGCCGCGGGGTACATGAGCCATGTCATCCTCCGTCATGTGAGACGCTCGCGACGCATGCGTGCGCGGCCCAATCTCAGAGAGACGAGCGCAGACTGGTACGTTCCGCCGGAGCTTTCCCTCCCACGTGATCCGCAGGCCTCAAGGTGACCTGCAGGGTTCGAAGGGTACCACCGGATGAGTCGCCGACCTGCCGTGTAGCCGGTATGCATGGAGCCAGACGGCACCTCGATTTCGGCCCTCAGGGCTCACGCGTCTGCTACGATCCCCGGCCATGAGCGAGCTGCCCGTCCCGGCCGTCGCGCCTGTCACCCCCGACATACAACGTATGGCAAGCCGCGCACCCGGTGCGAGCCGCGCACCCGGCGCTGGCGCGGGCAGCGCCCCCGCGAGCACCGCACGAACCCCTGCCAACCCCGGCGGCGCCTCCACTCCCACCAGCCTCGCCGACGTCGCCCCCATGTTCCGATTCATGCGCGACGCCGAGCAGCGCTTCGACACGCTGCGGATGACGATCCACGACCGGCAGGTCGAGGCGCGCGGGGACACGGTCACGCGATCGGACGTGTGGGTGCGCCATCCGGGGTCGAGCCGCGTGGTCGTGGGCGACCCGGACGGGCAGACCCGTGCCGCCCGGCACGCATGGGTGATCGACGGCGACACGGTCACGCACCTGGACGCCGACGCGAAGGTGGTGCGCTCGCGACCGCACCTCCCGATCCCACGGGGCGCCGACAGCGACGATAACCTGCCGACTTTCGGGCGCGTCTACCGCCCCCGCACCCCGCTACCCGCCGGCACGCTCGCCGACACGTTCGTGCACCCCCACGGATTCTGCCGCAACGTACTCGCGACGGGCCGCCTGTCCCTGGCGGGCGTCACGACCGGGGCAGCCGGCCGCGAGATGACGCTGGTCCGCTGCGGTCACCCGCGGAGCGCGAAGGTGCTGGTCGACCGGCCCGATCGGTGGCTGCTGGTGGGGGCCGACCGGGCGACCGGCCTGATCCTGCTCCTCGAGGAGCACGTGGGCGACCAGCTGACACGGCGGGCGGAGGTCACGTCGGTCGCGCTCGACGAGCCGATGGGCGACGAGCTCTTCGCGCTGCACGTGTCGGGGGACATCCGCCGGCTCTACTGACTCAGGCGCCCGGGACGGACCCTGTGGGCGGCGAGCGCCCGGGCGCGCGCCTGTGCGTGATCGACGATCCGCGAGGGATACCAGCGGGGCGTACCGGCGGGGGCGTCCCACGGGCGATGGGCGAACGCGTCGGGCACGTTGCGCAGCTCGGGCACCCAACGCCGCACCCACGCGCCGCGCGGATCGAACCGCTCGCCCTGGACGACCGGGTTCATGACCCGGAACCATGGTGACGCGTCCGGTCCGACTCCGGCGACCCAGCGCCAGTTGAGCGCGTTGCTGGCCACGTCGGCGTCGACGAGCGTCCGCTCGAACCAGTCGAGCCCCAGCCGCCAGTCCAGCAGCAGGTCCTTCACGAGGAAGCTCGCGGCTATCATGCGGGCCCGGTTCGAGATCCAGCCGGTCTCCGCGAGCTGACGCATCGCGGCATCCACGGCCGGGTAGCCGGTCCTGCCCTCCACCCAGGCGGCAAGGAGCGCCGGATCGCGGTCCTGTGCCGGCACACTGCCCCACGCCGGCTCGTCGGCTCGTGCCGGCACATCGCCCCGGGCCGGGAAACGGCCGCGCGGCTCGACCCGCCCCAGCGACTCCGGGGCGAACCAGGCCCGGTGCGCGGCCCAGTCGCGCCAGGCGAGCTGCCGCACGAACGACGGCTCGCTCACCGCCTCCAGTACCCGCCTCGGCGAGATCGTGCCCAGGTGCAGGTCGGCCGAGAGCCCGCTCCCGACCCCGCCGT
>JAJYEB010000133.1 GCA_021790375.1 Chloroflexota bacterium
CGTGTGCCATGCGCCGTCCACCGCCGGCCTCAAGAAGGCGCTCGGGGTGGGCGCGACCACGGTGTCCTACAAGGACGTCCTGCAGAGCGACCTGGTCGTGATCTTCGGCGCCGACGTGGCCAACGCCCAGCCGGTCTTCATGAAGTACCTCTACCTTGCCCGCAAGGGCGGCACGAAGGTCGCGGTGGTCAACCCGTACCGCGAGCCGGGCATGGAGCGCTACTGGGTGCCGTCCAACGTCGAGAGCGCGATCTTCGGCACGAAGATGACCGACGAGTGGTTCGCGGTCGACACGGGCGGCGATATGGCCTTCATCAACGGCGTCCTGAAGGTGCTGATCGCCGAGGGCGGGGTCGACGAGCGGTTCATCGAGGCGCACGCGTCGGGGTTCGAGGAGCTGAAGGCGTCGCTGGAACGCCAGTCCTTCGAGGACCTGGAGCGGGCGAGCGGCGCCAGCCGCGAGGACATGACCCGCTTCGCGCGCATGTACGCGGCCGCGCGATGCGCCGTGCTGGTGTGGGCGATGGGCATCACCCAGCACGTCCACGGCAGCGACAACGTGCGGGCGATGGTGAACCTCGCGCTGGCGCGGGGCAACGTGGGCCGCGACGGCGCGGGCCTCATGCCCATGCGCGGCCACTCGGGCGTGCAGGGCGGCGCCGAGATGGGCGCCTACACCACCGTGCTGCCGGGTGCGGTGCCGATCACGCCGGAGAGCGCGGCGGCCCTCTCCGCGCAGTACGGGTTCGAGATCCGGGGCGAGCGCGGGCTCTCCGCGGCGGAGATGGTCGAGGCCGGCGGCCGCGGCGAGATCGACGTGCTCTACTCGAGCGGCGGCAACTTCCTCGACGTGCTGCCCGACCCCGAGGAAGTCCGGGAGTCGCTGGAGCGCGTGCCGCTGCGCGTGCACCAGGACATCGTGATCACCACGCAGATGCTGGTCGACCCCGGCGAAGAGGTGGTCCTGCTGCCGGCACGGACCCGGTACGAGCAGCCGGGCGGCGGCACCGAGACCACCACAGAGCGGCGGATCCTCTTCAGCCCGCGGATCCCGGGGCCGAAGGTCGGCGAGGCGCGGAGCGAGTGGGAGATCCTGGTCGACCTCGCGAAGCGGGTCGATCCGGAGCGGGCGCACCTGGTCGACTTCCGCACCGGCCAGCAGATCCGCAACGAGATCGCGAGGGTGATCCCGTCCTACCGCGGGATCGAGAAGCTGCGGAAGGCGGGCGACCAGGTGCAGTGGGGTGGCGAGCGCCTGTGCGACGGCTGGGTCTTCCCGACAGCCGACGGGAAGGCGCACTTCGACCCGGTGGATCCGCCCGAGCTGTCCATCCCGGACGGCCGGTTCCGGCTGTCGACCCGCCGCGGCAAGCAGTTCAACTCGATGGTGTTCAAGAAGCGGGATCCACTGACGGGCGCGATGCGCGATGCCCTGTTCATCTCGGCCCAGGACGCGTCCGCGCTGGGCCTCGGGGAGGGCGACCGGGTCCTCGTCCGGTCCGAGGACGGCGAGGTCCACGCCGCGATCAGGATCTCGGCCATCAAGCCGCGCAACGTCCAGATGTTCTTCCCGGAGGCCAACCCGCTGATCCGTCCGGGACGCCGCGACCCGGTCGCGCTGGTCCCCGACTACAACGCCACGGTGGAGGTCCTGCCGCTCGCCGCAGCGCGGCCCGCCTCGCAACGGGCCTCCGAGGCGGAGGAGCGGGGCAGCGCGGCGGCCCGCTGACGAGGTGCGGACGGTACGCTTCACCGCGTGCCGACCCTCCTCTTCAAGCTGATCCTCACCCCGGCGCTGATCGGCGGCGCGACGCTCGCGGCGCGGCGCTGGGGCCCCGGGGTCGGCGGGTGGCTGGTAGGGCTTCCGCTGACGTCGGGCCCCGTGGCGTTCTTCCTGGCCATCGACCATGGGACGCCGTTCGCGGTCGCTGCGGCCATCGGGTCGATCGGGGGAGCGGCGGCCGAGGCCGGCTTCTGCCTCGCGTACGCCGCCGTCGGGCGTCGCGTGCGCTGGCCGCTCGCCATCGCTGCGGGAAGCCTCGGCTACTTCCTGGGGTCGGTGGCGATCCAGCCGGCGCTGCTGCTCCCGCTTGGCGGAGAGCTCGCGGTGGTGGTCGCGATCCTGGCGCTCTCGTTCCTCGCCATTCCGCCGTCGCAGGGCCGCGTGGGGGGCGTGGAGGCGCCGGCGTGGGATCTCCCCGCGCGGATGATCGTGGGCACCGCGATCGTGGTGCTGCTGACGGCCGTGGCGCCGGCGCTGGGGCCCCATCTGACCGGCCTGCTCGCCGCGTTCCCCGTCTATGCCGCGGTCCTCGCCGGGTTCACGCACCACCTCGAGGGCGGTGCCCAGGCGATGGACGTGCTGCGGGGGCTGCTGATCGGCCTCTTCGCGTTCACCGGCTTCTTTGCCGTGATCAACCTGTCGCTCGGCTCGCTCGGGGTCGCGCTGTCGTTCGCCGCCGCGGTGGTCACGGCACTCGCGATCCAGGGGGCGACCCTGTCCGCCCGGTGGGTCGTGCAGCCACGACCCGGCGGAGGCTGACCGCGCACCGGCCGGTCGCGGCCGAAGCGATCACGCGGCGTGCTCGATTGCGGCGGCCGATCGCGGCGTGGCGCTCGCCGCCGGGCCGCTCGCGCACCGGTGGGATGCGTCAGCCCCCGGCACCGCAGTTCGCGGCATCGACGGCGCCCTGCAGGAGTCGCGCCATGCGCGCGACGTGCGATCCCCGCCAGAACAGCCGCCCGCAGGCCGGGCAGCGCCTGAACTCGGCCTGCTCGCGGAACACGCGCGGCGGGACAAGTTCACGCGCGGATTCCCGGTCCGCCGGCTCGAGGAGCCGGTTGCAGGTCAGGCAGCGCGCGAAGGGGCGCACGGCGCCGGCCAGGTCGAACCGCCGGAACGTCTCGATCAACTGCTCCGAGGGACGGTCCGAGCGGACGAACGCGCCACGGACGACCGCCGACCGCTTGAGCAGGCCGAGGTCGCGCGTGAGCAGGATCCGGCCGTCCCCGGCGAGCCCGGCCAGCTCGGCGTCGGCCGCGTCGCGCGGGTAGAGCGTGTCAAAACCGGAGAGCCGGAGATACGCGGCCAGCCGGCCGAGGTGGCCGTCCAGCACGAACGTCGCCTCATCCGGCGGCAACGGCGGCGGACCCGCGAGGAGCACCGGCCCCAGCTCGACCGTCCGGAACGGCGGGTAGACCGCCACGCGGTCGGAGGGCTGGAGCCGCTGCCCGAACCCGACCGGCTCCCCGTTCACGCACACCAGCTGCACCTCGGGGTGTGGGATCCCCGCCGCCTCGATGACATCCTTCACGGCGGGTGTGCCGTACAGGCGACGGCGCAGCGGGCGGCCACGGAGGGACCGGGCAGGAAGTCGTTCAGCGGGCCGTACGCACGCAGCTCGACGAAGGCGGGCAGGTCCTCCATGCCGCGCATTCTGCGCGCGGCTGTGGCCGCGACCCAGTGGGCGCAAGCAGCGGTTCAGGCCGGGCGCGGAACCGACCGGCGAGCCGCCTCGCCCGAGACACGGCGGAGCACCGACAGCGCCACCAGCTGCACCACGACGACGGTCGCGAGCGCGGCCGCGAAGGCCACCGTGACGCCCAGCCGCTGGATCGAGGCGCTGACGACCGCGAGGAACGCCGCCGTCCCGAACAGGCCGGTCAGGATCCCCCGCAGCAGCCCGATTGCGGGCTCGGCTCCCTCGTGCCGGTGCGTGAAGGTGACGAGGACCGTGGCGATCACCGGCAGCATGGCGAGCAACCCGCTGGTCGATGACCCCAGCGTGGGAGCGGCTGCGGTCAGGGCAAGGACCACGCCGGTGCCGACGACGACCCGCAGCGGCAGGTCCCATCCCGGGGCGGTCGCTCCCGACGGTTCGGCGGCCCCGGCCGGCATCACGCGGAGCGCCGCGACGAGGATGAACGCCACCAGGAGGAACAGCACCCCGACAGGGAGTGCCAGCGCCGGCTGGAGCGCCAGCGCGGCCGCGAGCCAGCCGATACCGGCCGCGGCGATCGCCGCGGGCCACCCCGTGCGCGTGGCGACCCCTGCGTACGCAAGGCAGAAGGCGACGATCGCGACGTTGCCTGCCACCGATGCCTCGGCCGCCGTGGCGGCGAACGACGGGCCGCGGTCGAGCGCCAGGAACAGGGCGACCGGCCCCGACGTCAGCGGCAGCGAGACCATCCAGCCGCCGATCACGGGCCCCCAGCGCCGGGCGCCCAGGCTGGCTCCGCCGATGAGCAGAGGGGTCAGGACGAGCTTGAGCGCGACGAGGATCACGGGCGCTCAGCCTACGCGCACGCGACGTTCGCTGCCGAACGCGCGCCGAGGCACGGAACCGCCGCCACGAAACGAACATCCCCGGGGCCCCTGAGCCCCGGGGATGTCCAGGTTCGCTACCGGCTGATGGCCGGTGCCGGCTCGCCTGCCGGCCGGTCACGCCCGCGCTGCTACGCCTGGTGCACGTACGTGCCGACGGCCCAGAACGTGTTGCGCGCACGGGCGCCGGGCGCGAGCACGACATGACCGAGCCAGACGCCGTACCAGTTGCCGAAGATGGTGTTGCCGGAGATGGTGACCTTGATCGGCGTGACCGCCGACCAGACCAGGATGCCGGTCGTGGCCATGTCCTTCGTCGGAGCAACGTCGGGATCGCCCACCATGTTGTTGGTGCCGATCATGTTGTTCCGGATGACGTTGTCCCCGACCCATGCGCCCGGTGCATGGCTGTGGATGGTGACACCGGACTGACCGTTGCCGGCGATGGTGTTGTCTTCGATCACGTTGCCGTACGAGGCGGCCCCCGGGAACGGGGCAGCGATCAGGACGCCCGCGCCCTGCCCGATCAGCCCGTTGTCGAGGACGATGTTGTTGCGGACGACGTTGTCGTACACGCCCCCGAACGCGGGCATCAGCTTGCCCGTCTGGGGATCGCGACCCAGGTTGTGCGACGGGATCGTGATGCCGCAGTCGTAGGCGTTGTCGGTCACGACGTTACCGGCGATCAGGTTGTTGTGGGTGGGACCGAACTCGTCGGTCAGCAGGATGCCGCCCGCGTTCCCGGTCACCGTGTTGAGCAGCACCTGCGAGTCGGCGACGCTCCACAGGTGGATCCCCTCACCGCAGTCGCCGGGGATCTGGCCGGAGGGCTTGCACTCGGCATACGTGGTCGTCGCCGCGTTGGCCGGCAGCCCGCCCTGGTCGTTGTTCTTGACCACGTTGTGCTTGATCACGACGTGGGTGATGGGCGCGCCGGTGTAGAGCTGCGTGCCCTGGATCATGGGTCCCTTCTCGGGGTTCGGCTGCTGAGCCAGGATGCCCTCGCCGGTGGCGTTCTCCACCGTGAAGCCCATCACGGTGACGTTGGAGGCGGCGATCTTGATGCCGTTGTCCTGGCCCGTGGCGTCGATGGTGGCGCCCTGACCGGAGAGGGTCAGCGCCTTGGACACGGCGACGTCCTCGGTGTACGTGCCGGCGCACACCACGACAGTGTCGCCCGCCGAGGCCGCGGCCACCGCATCGTTGATCTTCGAGTAGACGGCCGTGGCGCACGACGTGCCGGCGGCGCCGGACGCGCCCGTCGGCGACACGTAGAGCGTGGAGCCGCTCGCCGCCACCCCGGGGGCGGCCATGAGTGCAGCGGCCAGGAGCAGCGTCGTCCCCCCCACGGAGCCGACGATGCGCATGTGTAGACGGAACCCCACGGTAGTCCTCCCCCCGGGCCGCCGCACCCGGGGCAGGGTCTGGCCCTCGGGGACGCACGGACCATATCGGACGGGTCGGGCTCACCACTGGCTCG